>CAZJUF010000001.1:0-6664 GCA_964549055.1 uncultured Hyphomicrobiales bacterium
GCATGTGCAGCAGTCGGGCAGTGTGTTTGGCCTTCAATCGCTTCATGGCTGGTTCCCTGGTTGTGTGCGTGTTCAAATTCATGTTGACACCAAGCAATGCTTCCATTGCCAATGAAGTCCAGTGGAATTGTAGAGAATATCTGATCTGTATTATTTAAAGCACCAAACATGTAACTACCGGGTATTGGATGTCCAACGCCCGGTAGTTGAGATAGTAATATTACTGCCAACGCTAAGTTGGCTTTAAAGTGCTCAGGCCCGGCACCTCAAAACAAACACCACCCCTGATCAAAAGATTTTAATGGGAACAGAACGAGGCCCAACTCAAGGTTGGTGTATACCTACCCACGGGTCTCCTGCAATTCAAGGGGAGCCCAAAGATCACAGTCTCTGATTTTTCAAAAGTTCAATCGAGATACTTTTGCACATCAGGCAAAAACTGGCGATGCTGGGCCATGCAGCGACGTATTTCCGGCAAGTTGTTACGAGTCCAGGTGATGGTGCGCTCGAGACCATCGTTAATTTCCACGTCAGCGCTAAAGCCGAGTTTCTCGCGCGATTTGGACGGATCACCAAAACGCCTGCCGGAGCGATCCCAGTCGCGGGCAGGTTTTAGATCGACAGGCGTTTTATTGCCGGTGATGGCATTGATAGTCTCGGCCAGCTCGCGGATGGTGGTCTCACGGCCTGATGCCAGATTATAGACGCCACCGGGCTCACCATGGATTGCCGCTGCCATCAGACCACGCGCCATGTCCTCAACAAAAATAAAATCGCGGCTGGCATTGCCAGCGTTATCAAGCGGCAGCGCTTCGCCCATCAAAGACTTGAAAATAAAGGTGGGAGTTACATTACGCCAAACCGTGTGCGCAGTACCGCGCCAGCGCCCGGCGCCGAGAATTTCACGCGGGCCATAGACGTTCTGGAAACGTGCCTTGACGAAGGGAAAATCAAACTGCTGGAAATAATAATTGCCGTAAAGCTCGCCGATGATTTTGGAGATGGAATAAGGACTGTCATGAAACAGCGAAATCGGCGCATCTTCATGGGTGGCTTCCGCTTCATCATAGGTTTTTTCCGCCACCGCACAGCCAGCTGCCGCATAGACCACCTTTTTCAAATTCTTGCAGTCCTTGAGGTGGTCGAACAGCTTGAGCGTAGTCAGCGTGTTATTTTCATGATCAGCCAGCGGGTCATGGATTGATGATTGGTTGCCGTGATAACATGACAGGTGCCAGACATAATCCAGATCATCGGGTAGTTGCCGCAATACCCGCTCACTGGTGATCGAACCAAAGATGAACTCAACCGCCTCATGATCCGGCAGGTTGACAACATCCGACGACAGCAGATTATCAACAATGATGAGTTTTTCCGGCCCGTGTTCCACCAGCATATGAGCCAGATTGGAGCCAACGAAACCGGCACCGCCGACAATCAGTATCTTGGCTTTAGAAAAATTGAGGTTCATTGAGTTTGCTCCGGTTTTGTGGCGTTCATGTAGAGGTTCCAGCCCAGCCGCCGCGCCAGCCAGGTATCGCTGGGGCTGCCGAGAAGTCTGCCGGCAAATGCCGCTGCTTTGTGCGGCAGCAGGAACAACTGACGCCAGGATAAATAATTGAGCCGAAACTGAATATCGCTGAAGCGGTGCAGCAGTTCGCGAGCTTCGGTTTTGGAGTACACCATCGCCAACGGACAGTCGACGCCATCATTGCGGTTGAGTGCCTCTTGTTGCGACATGCCCTTGTAGCGCGGATCTGCAAGGCGTTTCAGCCGCAACACCAACATATGGTTATAGCTGTAGCGATAATAGAGCATGAGGATGATTTTGCCGCGAGGTTTTAGCACGCGATAGATTTCATCGACCGTGGGTCCGGGGTCGGGAATGTGGTGCAACACGCCCATTGAACAAACGATGTCGAATTCGTTGTCGGGAAATGGCATGTGAACACCATCGATCTGTTGAAAGTCGCCCTTCAGACCTTCCAGTTCAAAGCGGCGGCGGCTCAGTTCAATCGCCTTCGTGGTGAGATCGACACCGGCAACATTGGCACCTTTGCGAGCATAGCGCGACAACACATAGCCGTTGCCGCAGCCAATATCGAGCACACGCATGCCCTTTGAGGCAGAATAACCGTGTATCATGTCGGAATAAGCGTAAGGCTCACAGTCTTCAGCTTCACGAATGGCATCAAAGGCCGAAAAGAATTCGGCTGAGCCTGTCTTCTCGGCGATGCCTTCCGCTGCCACCGGATTTGCATCCCAGTAGTCGCGAACCTCACGAATTTCGGGATCTTTGCCGGACATCACTGCTTATCCGGTGCTGCCAGATGAGAGTATATGGCTGAAACGCCGTGGCGGTCATACCAGGAGAGCATATGGTTGATCGTATCTTCAAAGCCCACTTTCGCACACCAGCCCAGCCGGTTTTTTGTCTCTGTCGGATCAAGCACCACAGCTGGCACATCATCATCGCCGGGCGGCACAATCGGTACGTCACCCGGATCAACGCCAAGATAGGCGGCCACTGCATCGAACACGTTTTTGATGCTTTTGCCTTCGCCAGTGGAGATATTGAAAATTCCGGTGGGGGCATCGTCCTTGAGCACAATATCCATAACGGAGAAAAAATCCTCCATATCGAGAAAATCGCGCTGCGTATCGCTGCAAAAACAGCCTTTGCCTTCTTTCAGGCGGGTATAAAAAGTTGGAATGGGACCGATGGCAAGGCGTGGCCCGGTAATATTAGCCAGCCGCAGCGAAACCGTTGGAACAGACCCCATCATCATGAACTGCTCACCAGCCGTCTTTGAAATTCCATAGCTGGTAAAGGGGCGCGTTGGCGCGTCAACCGGTATCGGCACAATGTCTGGCCGGCCATAGCAAAGTGCGGTCTGGAAATTGACAATCCGTTTGACCCCGGCGTTTTCCGCTGCCCGCGCCACATTGATGGAGCCGGTGACATTGGTGGCGGCATCCTCGGCCCAATTGTCCAGATCTTTATAAGCGGCAGCGGAATGGATGACATGGGTCGGCTTGAAACTGGCAAAGCACTGATCGACCAGCGCCTTGTCAACGATTGAGCCCTCCACAACCTTAAGGCCTTTTATGCCCTCCGGCACCACCGCGCGGTTGCCGGTGGCAAAATTGTCAATCACCAGGATCTCATGGCCTTGCGGCAAATAACGCTCAATCAGATTTGAGCCCAGACATCCCGCCCCGCCGGTTATGAGTATGCGCATGTTGGCAGTCATTATTTATTCTCGCCCTCATTTTCCTCATGCTTGAGGTGGGTATAGCCACCATGGACGCCGTATTTATCAAAATATTCCACAGCCAGGCGCACTGTTTCTTCCAGCGGTGTGAATTCAGGCTCGCCAAAATCCTGATACGTGCGCGAAGGATCAAGCAATATTGAAGGTACATCATCTTCGCCCAGCGGCTTGACGTCAGGTGCCGGATATTCGTTCAGCTGCAGCGCCTTGACCACGGCATCATAGAGTTCAATGATGGCAATGTCAGTGCCGGACGAAAAGTGATAAGCGCCTGATCCTGCACCATCAGCAGCCTTGATAACGGTTTTTGCGAGATCACGGGCCAGCACAAAATCGCGCCGGGATTCGGTAACGAAGCATTTTTTACCGGCCTTCAGGCGTTCGTAAAAAATCGGCAGCGGCCCCGATACATTGCGCGGGCCAACCACATTGGCAAGCCGGAACGACACCCAGTCAAGCCCCGACAGCGCCAGATATTGCTCGGTCGGTGTTTTGGAAATGGAATAACTTGAATCACCGGGAAGGATCGGATGACCTAAGGTAATTGGTTGCTCCTGTGGCTTGATGCCATAGCAAAGAGCAGTCTGGAAATAGATGAAACGGCCAACCTTATTGTCCATGGCCGCCCGGATAAGGGCAGCGCCACCGGCTGCATTGACCAGACAATCATTATACCAGTCCTCCGGGTCCTTGTAGGAAACGGCAGTGTGGATCAGCACATCTGGCTTGAAGTCGCCAATGAGCTGATCGACCAAAGGTTTGTCAACAATCGAACCCTCGACAAAGGTCAACCTGTCATGACTTTCAGGCAGATGCAGACGCCGCCCGGTTTCAAAATTATCAACCGCCAACACCTCGTCGCCACGCGCTAAATGCATTTCGGCCACATGACTGCCAACCTGACCGCAGCCACCACTGATAAATATTTTCATAGGATTCTTTCTGAGTGTTCTGTGATTTTTATTACGGGTTTTATTTTTGATAAAACCCGGGCCATTCCAACTGTCACACATTAAAATTTGCATCACTTGTGAAAGACATTTCCCGTAATTTTGCCGTCTCTCGAATAATTTGGAAAATATAACAGGTATGTAAAAATCTTATTCTGACATGTCTGGAAAAGCGAAACACTGCCTTCACATTTCTGGAAAAACAACCATCGCCAGAGATTGAAAACATCTTGGGATCAGGTCCTATCATGTAAAGGATGGGGTTTCAAGATTTGGCATTTTTATAATGGGTGTGGCGCTCTTGAGTTTAAATAACACTCCTCAATCTGAACCATCATGATTATAAATCCAGTTTCTGCGCAACAGTTTAAGGTATCTAATGATTATACGTCCGGCAGATAGCAACGGGCGGGCGAGTGCAGGTGGAAATTTTTTATCAATGAAATTGTATACAACATAAAGAGTTTTCACAATTGCAGTTTTTATCCTGATTTTAATGGCCTGAATTACCATTTTTCTTTTTAATTTGCGAACATACTGCCTTTCCATCCACTGGATTTCTTTTTGCAACTTCTCCCGGGACACTTTATCTACGGCACCGCCTTGAGTGTCACCCTTCCTACCCTGACTATTGCCAATCCCGACCAGTGTATATCGGCGCACTTCCTCATCTAACACCCTGTCAAAATGCCCGATAAAGGTTTTAAAGGACCATTTGCCAGAGCAGGCGATCTCTTCATAGGACCTTTGTATTATCTCTCCGGCGCGTACCGGATCACGGAGCACCGAAACCACCTCATCCATATTGGAATGATCCGGTTTGAGTTCGACAAAATGGTGTCCCGGCTGGATAACGTTCGAATATTCGCCAGGATACAATATCATCAGCGTGCGTAAAGCAGCGGCCTCAAATACGCGCGGCGAGATCACGTCAATCACCACATCACCATCTTGCCCATTCAGAAAACGTTCTTTCACCTCCTCAAAACTGATGTCCGGGTTTTTAGCTTCGAATTTATCAATCGCCGACATAACCTCTCCGGTATAGTCAACAAAGCTGGCCCCGCTGGCTGTACCAAGAGTTGCTTTGGCATTTGAGATAAAGTCGATCCAGGCTTCACCGTAGATGCGGCTCTTCTCTGACATGGCGATGTCGGTTTTGAGACCGTATTTCTTCGATTGTTTTTCAACTCGTGCGCCAATCAGCCATTTTTGTTGAGCAAAGGAGCCGCACCAGCCGGGCAGTTTACGCGCCCTATAAGCAATATCGAGCTCCCGGTCCTCATAAGCTGGCACTTTGCGGCTTAACAATTGTTCTGGCACGAAACCGGTGAGAGTCTGCTCAAAACGAACGGTGTCGAAATAAGGATCACGATAGATAGGGCGGATTGCCTGCTTATTGGCAACTGTGAATATGACGGAAATACCCAGTTTTCTGATTGCTGTCGAGGTGCGGTCGACCCAACGATACTCATCTTGGATGAATAGGATCTTTACTCCCTTAAATTCAGCCAGCCGTTTGGCCATCCCTTTGGACAGATAGCTCGGCATGGAGATCACCATGGAATAATGAAATACCACAACATCGAACAGATCGAGATTGATACTAATTTCCCCGGCAATAAAGGAATCCAGCACTACGACATTGTGCCTGCTGAATTTCTCAAATGCGGTCAGATGGTCGGCAACTGTACCCGTATGCCGCGCTGCTTCGGCGCACAATAACAGGATGTTCATTTCTTCTGCTCCCGTATTGGGCTTTTGTGGTTACTCCTGCTGTTGAAAATTACAGCGGTATTGAGTAGATAATCAATCGATTTTTCAATCAGTAACATTGATCCGATTACCTTGTGTAAGCTGGTTGTCATAGTCACATCGCACTTTGCGGGCACGACCTGTAATGGCGCGATCTATGCGCTGGGAGGGAGACATCGGCTCGGGTGTCCACCAGGCCGGATGGGTCAACAGATGCAGGCGTTGATGGCCCTGGGCGACAACCTCGTCCATGGCCTCGAAACGCCAGTAACCATTTGAATCAGAGCAATAAACATAATCGCGCTGGAAACTTTTCCCATAGGCGTTGATCAGCCCGCAGATCTCGTCAGCTTTGAAGTCGAGCAGGTTGGAGCGATCCGGGTTATGCCAGCTTACCGCGCGGACAGGTTTTTGGAGAATAAGCTCGAGCAAGGATTTTTCGCGAGTGAGAGCTTGCTCCAGCCTTTCGTCGGTCCATTGTTTGACACCATAAGCATTGCCGTCAAAATGCAGGCCGATCTCGTGGCCAAGATCGCAGATATGGTGCAACAATTTTTCTATTTCCGGCTCCAGAAGATTGTAGAAAGTGCAGCGCGGGTTGACAAAATAAGTGGCAACAACCCCCTCATCGGCCTCAATCCCGGCCAGTCGCGCTGCACGATGCATTGAAAAATCGATATCATG
>CAZJUF010000001.1:6764-40076 GCA_964549055.1 uncultured Hyphomicrobiales bacterium
TCTTCAAAAACTTCGTCAAGCGGGCGGCCATCGTACATCAGGTAATCAATGACGGACAGACCGGAGATAAACCGCTCCGCTGGTCCGTAAACTTCGGGTTCAAACCCCTGATACTCGAGCCTGACACCATTAGCAGCAAACAACTCGTCCTGCTGATACCCACCAGCGCCGCCGCCAGCCAGATAGGCATCGCCACCTGCGGCCTTGACCAGCGAAATCAGGAGTTCGGTCGCCTGGCCCTCGTGCGGCAATTCGGATTGGCGAACCATCGGGGTGGAAATTCCGAGCCTTGCTGCAATCGCCTTAATGGCGGCAATATTGAAACTGGCCAGATTGGTTTGCGGCGATTTGATCAGGGGTTCAAGCTCAATCAACACTTCATCATAGCACAGTGCCTTGCGGTAGTTGGCATCAAGCGTTTTCAATAGCTTGATTCGCCAGGGCTGGCTGTCGTTAATTTCGGCAGCCAGGATAGAACTGCCAAGCGGCATGCGCCTGAGGGGACACGTCACCCATTGCGCTTTTCCCTGAATTGCCAGCTTCACCCGGTTTGTCCAGGAACCCATGGAGCCGGATCCTGAGCGTGGATAATCAACCGCATCGAGAAACACGAAAACATCGGCGCGTCTGATCTTGTCGAAATACCCAAGCCAGGGGAAGAAATTCGGTTGATGAATGGCAACAAGACCGCTCATTGTGTGTCCGCCGTTTTATCCATAAGGCGGAAGCGGTTGGCGTATGAAAGCGTCGCACCATCAGCGAGTTCCGCCTCCTCAATTTCGATGACGCCGGAGCCGCACGCAACCAGCACCCCATCACCCGGGCCGCGCCCCACAATCTGGCCAGGAACGGCTAAAATATCATGGTCAAGTTCAACTTCTCTGCCCCGCCACACAGTTAACTTCGTCCTTGCCTCCAAATACGAAAATGCCCCTGCCAGCGGTCGTGATGATGCCCGAACGAGGCGCGCGATATTTTCGGCCGAATGTCCCCAGTTGATAAGGCCATCTTCCGGCCGTCGGGGGTGACAACGCAGAGGTAATACGCCAGAAGCATCCTGGCGTTCAGGAGCAAAAGAGGGATCTTCTACCCGCTCAAGCGCATCCGCAAACATATCAGGCAGCACATTTTCCATCCAGGCATAAACATCCGAAATATAAACCACATCATCGAGCAGCAATTTGCTGCGGACATATATATCGCCAGCATCAACCATATCCGGGTCCATGGTGTGAACACATAGCCCCACGTGATTTTCGCCGTTGATTATCGCCCAGTTCGGGCAGGCATTGCCGCGATAGCGTGGAAGGTCGCCAGCGTGCCCATTCAAGATGCCGTGTGTCAGCGCTTCGCAGGTCTGGTGGCGGATCATCGTTGGCCAGTTGATGGAGATACCGATTTGTGCCCCGGATTGAACCAGTGCCTCACGGAAGTTGTCGTGGTTGACATCAGGGTCGAAGAGATACGGAGCCTCAGTTTCTGCGGCAAGCTGGGCAAAGGCGTCTTGCCCGGCAGCGTATTCTGGAGGTGCCGGTGCCGTAGCCACAAGGGCCACCTCATGACCATCGGCCAATAATTGCCGCACAACAGAAATAAGCCAGTGGGTGCGGCCAAGGACAGCTATTCGCATGATCTCAACCTCCCATTCCAACTTGCACGCCGCCAAGGCGGCAACTTTTTATGGTGCGGGATTTAACTTCGCTCAATAGCGTCGACAATCGATCACGTGAGCCGCCGCAGCCTTGGGACCGCCGCCGCTCCAGTAACTTGACCGGATCATTCGTTTCGTTGCGGGCAGCCTCATAATCGGCGATTGTTTCCGTATTTAAAAAAGTGTGGATCGGGTGAATATCCACTACCAACAGGTCGATCACCTCAAGATGATCAACTGGTTCGCCTATTGAAGGATCGAGCAGCCGCACGTCATCTTCCCAGCGAATTGGAACCTGAATGAGGCCACTAAAATCACGCCAAGCGCCGATCTTTGAGCCTACGTGTGGCGGCAGCAGATAATTTGATTCATGCGTCATTCCAAACTTGCGAAACATGACACTTAACCGGCTCGATCTCACCAATGAGTGGCTACGCACAGAGATTGCTTCGGGCACAATGTCCAACAACTTTTTCACCGTATCAACGGCCTGCCCCGGTTCGCCATCAAGCAGCGGGTTAAAGTTTGGATGTATGCCCAGTTCATGCCCGCCAGCTGCGCGAATTTCTGCCAGTACCGGTGTATCATGCGTAACAAACCATGTAGCCTTGGCATCGTAGCGCTCAATAAGTTCAAGCGTATCTAAAATTACGGCGTTATGCGCCCAGTCTATGTCAATTGTCAAACAAAGCATGAAGTACCATGTGCTCCTTCAGCCGCCGTTTTTACAGCCGCACATCGAAGAATGATTTCAGGCGTCGAAACCATCTTAGGCCACCAATAAAAAACAAAACCGACAGGATCGTCATGTAAACAAACATCCATAGTGGTGGCAATTGATTGTTTAGTATGGGCGCGCGGAAGAATTCGGCCAGGACGTAGAATGGATTGAATTGCAGGATTGGCTGGATCACCGTGGGATAAGCGGTCAGGGGATAGAAAATCGGCGACGTAAAGAGTATAGCCATCAATATATTGGGCAACGCCAGAGAAACATCACGCACGAAGACGTTTAGCGAACTTAGAAAAAAACCGACACCTGAAACAAAGGTGAGCATCAGCATTACAGAAAACGGGAGTATTAAAACCGCCGCGCCTGGAATTTGGCCATCTGCAAGCTTCAAAACAAGAAGAATAGCAAAAGATACAAATAGCGGAACAATCCCCAACATGGCTCCGACCATCGGTAAAAGCTCGGATTTGAAAGCTATATTCTTAACGATACCGGCGTTTGCGGCGACCGACCCGGTGGATGAGTTCAATCCTTCGCTAAGCGCCAGCCATGGCCCGTATCCACTAATCAGCCAGATCACGAATGGCAGTGCTCCTTCGCGATCAGCCAGCCGGCCAGGAAACACGAAGGTGAATACAAAGACGAAAATTCCCATCATCATGAGCGGAGAGAGTACCGCCCACATCAGCCCCAGACCAGATCCGAGAAATCGATCCTTGAGGGTCATAACAAAAAGGTTTTTCAGCATGGCAAAGTCACGCTGGTCGAAACCGGCAATACTCATAAATTTGTCCCCTCAATCCGCCGGACCATGATTTGTGGCGGATGAAAAAGAAGCGGCACACCGCCGCGCTGGCCTTCCTCGTCGACGACCTCAAAAACCCGCGCCGCTCCATAGCACACGCCCAGATGGTCAACAAGGTTTACATCCAGGCGATAAAGATCTGCGCCAAGTAAGAAAGGATCAAGTTTTACCTGCACGTTGAAAGCTCCTCGCTCAGGCAGATTGTAGCCAGCTTGACGCAGGCCGGAGTGCCAGATTTTTCGGCCATCGACGCGCATCATGGTGACCTGAATATCGCAATCCTTCGCTTGATCGCCCAGCGCTCCGGAAATTTCAAAGGTTACCGGCTTAAAAGCCGCCACGCCTGCCTGACGAACCTCTCCCCCCTGGTGGATGATAACGTCTTCGATAATGCCGATTTCGGATCGATTTTTGATCGCGCGCGCGGCGCCAAACTTACGCTTCAGCACGGCCTCATCAGTTTGCCTGACAGACGCTTCGTAGGCCGATGTAACCTCCTTCGGATCGCCGTCCATGACCAGTTGACCGTTGTCGATCCACAGACATCGCGTGCACATTTCAACGATTGCATTGGTTGCATGTGTCACCAGAATGACGATGCGGCCCCGCTCAGCTACTTCTTTCATGCGGCGGCTGGCTTTTTGTGAAAAAAATACGTCACCAACCGCCAGTGTCTCGTCCAGGATCAGAATATCCGGCTCAATGAAAGTGCCCATGGAAAACGCCAATCGCGCCTTCATGCCGGAAGAATAAGTGCGTACCGGTCGCTCGATATACTCGCCCAGTTCGGTGAACTCGATAATCTCTTCGGCCACAGCGCTAATCTGTTCATTTGATCGCCCATGTATGGTGGCATCAAGATAGATGTTCTCGCGACCTGTCATCTCCTCCTTGAGCACAGCACCAATGGTGAGCATGGCATGAATGTCACCCTCAACCTCAATGGTGCCGGAGGTTGGTTCGGTTATGCCGGCGAGTAATGATAATAGTGTTGTCTTGCCAGCACCGTTGGGTCCAATAATTCCCACGCGCTCGCCCTCGCTGACCGAAAAGCTGACGTCATCAAGAGCCTGCACCTTGCGGATACTTTCCTGAGGCTGACCAAGACGCAAAGCCTCAAAGAGCGAAACCGCCCGGCCACCGACAGCTGCGAGGGAAAAGACCTTGCAAAGACCATTTACTTTAATCGAGGCACTCATGAGCTTTTCACCGACCAGTTGGATGCAAGTGTAAGCCCCTGTCCCGGCTCACCTGAAACTTCGATCGGCAACCCCGTGCCGCTGAGCCAGCCAAAACCGTCAAGTGCCACGCGCCGGTTTGGCATCTCAGGATCGGGCATAACCAGGTGCAGGCTGATCTGATAGCTGCCGGGCTCCAGCGGAAGGCGGGGAACAGTGACCGTTACTTCATAGCGTCCCGGCACCTCGTCGACAGCTGTCACGTCGCGTGACATCAATGCCGTTTCCCAACCAAATCCCGGTTGCATCCGCTCCATGACGACAACCACACCGACCTTCTCCGCTACTTCTATCTCGACCTCGACGGTCAGAATAAGATCTTCACCAGGTCGTGGCCTGGCGGGAAACTGCGGCGCATTGACAAAATGTGCAACACCCTTGTGATGATCTTCCTTCGCGCTTTCACCATAAAGATAATGCCGTGCCGCTTTTTCAGCTGGTCCGGAAAAAACCACTTTGCCTTTGTCGAGGATGTGCGCGGTCTCGCACAGTTTGACAACAGAGGCCCAGTCATGCGTGACCAGAACCCCCGATGCGCCACTTGAAACGCGCTCACGCAAGCGTCGCCAGCACTTCGAGCGGAAATGCTGATCACCAACCGAGAGAATTTCGTCAAGCAGGTAAACATCATAATGGCCTGCGGTTGCTGTGGAAAAAAACAATCGCGCACCCATACCGGCCGAATAGGTAAGGATCGGATCGTCAAACCGATCTCCCAGCTCGGAGAAGTCGTGAATGTCCGCGATCATGTCAACCTGTCGATTTGCACTGAAGCCATGCACTGTCAACAACCGCTGTGCATACTGACGCCCGGTGAGTTCCGGGTGGCCAACAAGGCCAAGCTCATAAAGACCGGAAAGAGCCCCGTTTACGCTTGCGCGACCCTGATCGCAAACATAGACACCGCCGATAACCCGCAACAATGTGGATTTTCCGGCACCATTGCGCCCCAAAATTCCGACAAACTGCCCTTTGGGCACATCGAAAGAAACGTCCGTAAGCGCATCAAAAACCGGCACACCGACGCCCCCTGCAAACATAAGGCGCCATGCGTTACCCGCATCCACCAAAGCAAAACTCTTGGTAACGCCCTGGCATGTAACTGCAATTGCTTGGGTCATGATTTCAGATAAGATCCGTTTCGTCTGCTGGCTTGTTCGGACGCCACAGTTGAATGCAAACTTTTTGCCCGTGCAAATCGAAATATGCGGGGTAATGCTCAGAATTTGCCGCCCTGATTTTGTTAATCAGATCAAGGAGAGGCAGTTCCGGGTCGATTTTGGAATGTTCTGGAACCCGATTGGGCAAAATAGGTGGAGGGGGAAACGGTTGCGGTTTGATACCGGTGATACCCATAGTCTCAAATTTTTCAAGAGCATCAACGACCACCTGAGGTTCCAGCTCACCCGTTTTTCGAGCAAGGCTGGCTGTTGTCTCGAAGGGTGAAAGTGGAAAGGCGCGTTGCAACAAAATTGGTCCGGTGTCCATGCCCTCATCAACGAAATGGACTGTTACGCCACTTTCAGTTTCACCATTCTCTATGACCCAAGACAATGTCCGTGCGCCAGCATAATCAGGCAAGAGCGAGCCGTGCACATTCAGGCACGTCGAAACGCGGTCAAGAAATTTCGTCGGAAAGAGGTAGGAAAAACCGACTGAAAGACACAAGCTCCCAGCCACAGTGTCTGCTACTTTGTCGAGATCAAACTTGCTTTCCAACACCGTCACGGGTAATCCGAGGCTTTGCGCAAATTCAATACTGGCAGCAACCTTTGGCCATTTTTCAGGGGAATTTGCGAATACGTGTAAAACGCGGTGTCCGGCATCCACAACAGCCTTCAGCACTCGCTCTCGCGGCCCGCCGGTAAAATAATACAGATCAAGACTCATAAGATTCCCACAACATTCAATTGCCGAACGGTCTTACATAGAAAAACGGAAATTGTTCAAGTAGTTTTCGAGGTTGCGTTTTGTTTAGTCGCGAATCCCATACCGCGCCAAAATATTCATAGATGTGATCTATGGCGCCCCAACCTTGTTTAAAGCGATGCACACCGGCCTGGGTCGACCACGTGCCGCCCCAGTTCCAATGGCTTCGCCCTTCAATAACGGCATCGCACATCGCAGTTGCGATAAGTGCGGACAGGACCTGGTGACTGCGGAAGGAATCAACAATGACCGGCGTGAAATACTCCACCCAATCGCGATAGTAAAGATTTAGCAGCGCCCCGGCAAACTCCCCCTCAAGACGGGCGACATAAAGGCGGCATGCCCCACGAGCTTCCAGGTTGTTGCGAATGGCAGAAAATTCACGCTCGCTTTTGGGATTTCCACCGATCTTTTCCATTCCAAGTCGATGATGCAGGATCAATTGACGCCAATCCTCATCTGCCGTGGAAATTTCTACCACAAACCCCTGACGCAAACCTTTGCGTACAAGGTTCCGGGTCTTTTGACGACAAGTTGCTAAAACACCTTCAAGCGCCTCTTCCTGATTAGCAGCAACAGGCAGGCGCGAAATTTGACCGATGCGGGAATCCCAAGCCTTTAACCCGATCTGATCGGCCAGAGATGCAATCCCCGGTGACAGCGGGTGAGAGACAATATTGATTGATCCAATCGAATATTCGCGGCAAATCTCAACCAGCCCGTTGGCCAGCGCTGACAATACACTTTGCGGACTGGAGACGTCATTGGCCAGCAATACATCACCGTGGCTGCCGAAATAGGGTAGCGAGTTCAAAACCACACCATGTTCTGAATTGTGGATGAATGTCGGCAATGTCGCGATAATTTGCGAGTCTTCATAAGCCGCTATGATCACTTGCTCACTTTCGGGTAAGATTTCCGTCAGTGCCGCCAAATACTCCGGCGTATGAAACATGAGGCTCGCATCACAGCTATGGACAAATTCACCATATGCCAATCTTTCGTCACCTGATAACTTTTTTACTGTGATGTTCAACACATCCCCGCAAATTCTCCGGCCACAATGCGTGCGTTCTTATCGCCAAGCGCTGGATAAAATGGAGGTGACAAAGTTTTGCGGAAGGCTCGCATCGTGTTTGGAAATTGGTTATCGTCAAGACCAAGCGTATGATGGGCAAGTTGATCTATCCCGTGGCGCATGACAATTCCGGCCTTAGCCAGTTCGGGAAACAAATCTTTGGCTTCACAGTCGTTTAAATCAAGCGGAAACCGGAACATGTGCCCCGGTGATACGTCAATTTGTTTCAACAGCCGCGACACCAGCGCCTTGGGAGCCTCGGCTATATAGAGATCAAAAATCCTGGCTCGTTGCGCTTCCAGTTCGTCAATCCGGGTAAGCTGCACAGAGCCAATAGCAGCCTGCATGTCCGTAAATGGAGCAGGCTCGTGACAAGCGCATTCCACAGCTTTCAGGTTCTCACAATATTGTCCCGTCATGTCGATAGCGGCACCACCACCGCCAGCACACAGATATTTGGTCGGGTGAAACGACAGGCTGACAATATCGCCAAAAGCCTCGGGAGAGGCATCAACAAGGACATTCGGTGAAGCCTGGCAGAGGTCGTGAACGATTGGCACACCGAACTGACGGAAAGCGGCGGCGGATTGTCTAAAGCCAAAGGGCGGGGCGAGAATGATAGCACCGCAATCAGCGGTAAACACGGCCTCCATCTGTTCTACATTGGCAACCCAGCCATCCGCTATATCGCAGAGCAGCGGGCAATGCCCGGCTTCGCGGATTGCCCACAGCACCGCATCGCAGACGTAACTCTGAACAATAATGCTCGAACCTGAAGGAAGATCAAGGGCTGTCAGTGCAGCCTGAATAGCCATGCGACCACTGGCAAACAGCGTAACTGCCTTGTCGCCGCCAACAAGACGGTTGAGAGCATGGCGAAATTCACTCCCCGCATCACCGCCGATAAGCATGCCTGAGCGCAGGACATCGGCGACGGCGTCAACTTCGCGCTTTCCAATCCAGGGCTGGGAATGTGTAATCATGCCGCCCGGCCTTCAAACTGCAAATGATTTCCACCAAGGAAAACCCGGCACCATTGCTCGAAGCTCAGGAATGACCAGATCAGCAGTCTGTGGTTGGCTTTTTTTGACATATGTTCTTCGACAATTTTGCGGATGAAGTCGGGGTTAAGATAATCCGCTGAGGCAAGGTCTTTGGACAGCAGGGTTTCGCGCACATAATCTGCATTCTCACCGCGATACCACGAAGCCTCAGGCGATGAAAACCCTTGTTTGCGGCGTTGAATGACCTCACGCGGAACCAGGTGAGCCATGGCCTGGCGCAGACAGGACTTGCCGCCAGAAAACGCTTCTTGAGCAATGAGCTTCTTTTTGACTTCGTCTTCGTCAATATCAAGCATGTGTTTCAGGTCTGCGAGCTTGTGCTCGACCGGCAGACGCATGGCAAAATCAACCAGCGCATTGTCAAGAAAGGGAAAGCGCTCTTCGAGACCACTGGCCATCGCCAGCTTGTCGCCAACAAGGAGAAGGCCGGCAAGGAAGGTGCGGCATTCAAAATAAAGCGATGCTGAAATTTGTTCCTCCGGCGTTTGAAAACCAATGTTACCGGCTTTGGAAAAGACACTGGCGAAAATATTGAACATCTCGTCTTTGTTTTCAGTACCGGAACGAAACAGCTCATCGCGGTCTTTTGCCGTGGTCAACCGTTGCCAGAAACCATAGTAGTTTTCCAGAAAGTTCTGCTTGTCGAGCGAGCGAAAAATACGGTAGTAGCGCCATGGATAGCCACCGAACAATTCATCGCCGCCCGCTCCCGACAGACAAACCTTGACGAATTTCGAGGCGAGACGAGCGATATAATAATTGGGATAGCTCATGCCAAGCCGTAAATCCTCAAGCTGCCAGATCACCCGTGGCAGCGACCAGCGGATGTCTCCAGCATTCATCACCTGCTCATAATGCTCAGTCTTGTAGGTGTAGGCCATCAACTCGGCGGCGCGGCGTTCGTCAAATGAGGCTTCGGTGCCGTCCACTCGAGACATTTCAAAGCCCGCCGTAAAGGTTTGCATACGCGGCACGTGATTGGCTGCCAGTGCTACAATTGAGCCCGAATCCATGCCACCGGAAAGATAGGCGCCAACAGGAACATCCGAGACCAGTTGCCGTTCCACCGCCTCTCCCATCAGTCGTTCCAAAGTAGCAACGCTTTCCCTGGTATCGATTGGTTCAACTTGTGAAAAATCGTAATCCCAATAGGTCTCGAGCCGCTCGCCTTGCGCATCGATGACAAGTATTGATGCTGGTGGAAGGTGTTCAACGTCGCAAAACAGTGTGTGGTTGCGAAACAGGTTTTGAAAGGTAAAATATTCACGAAGGGCTGCATCATTAACCTGGACGGTGAAATCAGGGTGTTTCATGAACGCCTTGATTTCTGATGCAAAGGCAAGACCTTTTCGCCTCCGCCACAAATAAAGCGGCTTGACGCCATAGCGGTCACGCACTAAAAACAGCCGTTTTTCATCAGCGTCCCACAGCGCAAACGCTGCCATGCCGTCTAATCGGCCGGCAAGTTTCTGAATGCCCCAGATCGCATAACCGGCGATCAGGACTTCAGTGTCGGAACGGCTTTTGAAGGTCCAGCCTGCCTTTTCCAACTCCAGCCGTAATTCCCGGAAATTGTAAATCTCTCCGTTATAGACAACGACGATGCGCCCGTCGGGCGATTTCATCGGCTGGTGAGCTGCATCGGTCAGATCGATGATCGACAATCTCTGATGGCCCAGCCCCAGGGTGCCATCCACATAAACCCCTTTGTCATCAGGCCCGCGATGAGCCAACGCATCGCGCATGGCAATCAGCACCTGTTCGTCGACGGGTGCGCCATCAAAATTGAAAATACCGACTATGCCGCACATCGACTATGCCTCAATCTGCAATGAAAAAATGTCCACCGGGATATTCAACGAAGCTTCTCCAATGCCATAACAACACGATCCACATCTTCAGCCCCCATGTGGTTGTGCAGGGGCAGTGCGATGCTTTGGGCTTCGACCCGCGTTGCCACCGGATAATCAGCAGGATTGGTTGCAAATGTTTCGCGGTAGATTTTCAATCCGACAACTGAATGAGTACCCGGGCGCCCGGCGATGCCACTGTCCTGGAGGTGTTGAAGAATATCATTGCGGCGGGGAACACCGGCGACATCATCAACCATCACAACATAGGCCTGTAATGCGTGGTCATAGTCTTGGGGCCTGAGCGGTGGTGCAATCCAGTTTAATTTCTTCAGGCGCTCGTCATATAAATCCGCAAGCTCTTGGCGCTCAGCAATAAATCGGTCAAGTTTTTGAAGCTGGATGGTGGCGACCGCCGCCTGAATATCCGTCATGCGATAATTGAAGCCAAAGACCGTAAAATCCGGCAACTCATAGGGTTTGGGACCACGATGGCGCACTTCCTCAGAGATGCTGGCACCGTGATTGCGATACATATCCAATTTGGCTGCTAAACTGTCATCATCGGTGGTTACAACACCGCCTTCACCACAAGTTATGGATTTGCGCGGATGCAGGGAAAAACAGCCTATATGGCCGAGTGAGCCCGCCGGTCTGCCCTTGTAGGCCGCCCCGGCAGCACAGGCTGCATCCTCTATTACAACAACATGTTCCGGCAAAACCGCCGTCAAAGCATCCATGTCGGCTGCCAGCCCGAAAAGATGCACCGGGATGATTGCCCTGGTGCGGGGCGTTACAGCGCGCTCGACAGCTTCAGGATCAAGGTTGTAGGTATCGGCGCGAATATCGACAAAGACCGGTATCGCACCACATTGAACAACCACATTAGCGGTGGCCACCCAGGTGAATGCCGGCACTATAACTTCGTCGCCTTTTCCAACACCGGCAGCAACTAGGGCCAGGTGCAGAGCCGTTGTGCACGAGGTTGTTGCCAGTGCGTGGCGCACGCCGTGACGTTTGGCAAATCCAGCTTCGAATTTACCTACCCACGGTCCTTGCGTCAGCCAGCCGGACTCAAGCACCGAACGGACGGCTTCAACTTCTTCTTCGCCCAGACAAGGCTTGGCAATTGGTAGAAAGGCTTGCTGTTTGGTCATAATAATCTCACCAATTCTCAATCACGAATAAAGTTCGTCTGTCTCAGGCGGCAACCCTTTGGCAACACGATCTATCACCATCTCGAAACGACGCGCGCACACGTCGGCGGCAAACCATTTGAGCGCAAATGCTCGCGATTGCACAGACATTTCCTGCCGTTTTTCCGGGTCGTTTACCAGATCTCTCAACACACCTTCGATTGTCTGCTCAGTGGCATTCAGGGCGGGCGCTTCGGCAATGGTGCGAAGCTCGGGCATTCCCTCACCTTGCCCGGGCATCAGCCGTGTGATTACGGGTTTTCCCTGCATGAAGCTTTCACGCCCATTGGCACCAATCCGACCGTAGTTCAGTTGATCAACAACGATATCGGCCTGCGCCTTGTAGTAGCGGATCTTTTGGATAGGAAGTTTGGAGGCAAAAAACAGTTTAACGCCAAGCCCTTCGTCCTGCAACTTGGCAATTGCCGCCTCGATTGCAGTGCTACCCTTGATGTCACGACCACCAGCGCGTCTGGCCTCAAGATTCCCTACCGCGTGGTAAATGAGGATTTCGCCTGGTTTACGCTCAATGCGCATTTCTTCCGGCACTTCGAGGTCCGGCGTCCAGTAATCCGGATCAAGGGTGGATACAATTGGCCCGCGGACAAATTTTGGACCAACGCGGTCTCCAACAGCCCAATCGCCCTCGATCCCGATCCAGTCACAGATATCGTCCAGAGTATGTGCCCATGCCTGGTTTTTGGCGTCGCTACAAACATCGGGGCGGAGCTCCCAGACGCAGCGCCCGCAAACATTATCGGAAATTTGCCTGATTGCCGATTGAGACGTGCCGTCAACGCAGCCACTCGCTGTATAACCAATGATGGTGCGATGGCGGCGAAGTTCCATAAAATCCCACGGAAATCTGGTTCTGTTTTTGGCGTTGTCATTGTTTTCATGAAAAAAACTGGGCCGATACTGACCGTAAAATTGCACGGCTCCAAAACGTTCCGGTACGGTCTGTAGAAATTCACAAATCTGCCGGTGCCGGATTGCGGGATCGTCGTGATAAAGGTTGATATCTTCGCCAAAATAAAACTGCTGCTGCGCGCTACCCGGAGGCTCTACAGACACGGTAATCGCGTCCCATCCGCGTTTTTTTAACGCTGCGGCAAGCGTGTTGAAATGGTAGTAATTATTATGGAGAAATAACACGGATCGTGATTTTGGCTGGGCGGGCACCATCTTCGGCAACAGGTCTGCTGCATCGAAAGGCAGGGGCACACCTGTTTTAGTGCCTGCAAGCTGTGGCAGATATGCCGCCTGTCCATTCGCCATAAAATCGATAAGGTCGGGCTCCCGCTTTAGGGCATCCATAGTATCGTTGTAGAGGCGTTGCTCCGCTTCAGTGGTGTCCGGTTGCATCTCATCCATATGCAAAGTGGATTTCTCCAACTTCATCGCATCAAAAATAAGTCGCGCACCTTTGGGATACCGGCTGATAAATTCCAGTAGCTGCGGCTGATCTTCAGGTGGGCCAAGACGGCCTTGTACATCCAGACGCTGCAAGACAACCCGCTGAACCATGCCAGCGTTAAGATCGTTGCATATCGCTTCACCGGAAATGCCATTAAATCCTTCCGGTACCTTTCCACCTTCCCCGATTGCTACAAATCGCAGAGTTTCTTTTCGGCGCACACCGAAAACCCGATCTTCCGTTGAAAATGCTTGCTGCCAAAAAGGATCGTTCTTGACGCCTTCAAAAAATGCTTGGCGATGGGCCTCCAGCTCCTCATTCAATTTATTGTTGGAAATCTGTAACTCCAGCACTTCCATGCGAAGCTTCTCAAGCGACGTATTTACGAAGGTCCGCCAAACAAGGAATCTTCGTAGCAGGTTGAACTTCCTGCAGGTCACACGAAATCGCTCAATCATCGAGTTAGTCATTTCGCCCCGGCAATCGTTTTTGGTTCATGTTATCACCTCACAGCTCTGTCCGCCTGACGCCAGGCGATGAGTTGTTTGAGGCCGTCTTTCAAGGGGATTTTGGCCGTAAATCCAATCTCTTGTGTCGCGCGTTCAGGGCAGCCTATGCGATTGCGCACCAACGTTGCCGCACTGCGTGGGGCATATTGTATCTCCTGGTTACAGCCGGTCAATTGGCAGAGAATTTCAGCCAGCTCCTTGAGTGACGTTCGCGTGCCGGTGCCAACATTGTAGAACTGGTCGACAGTATCAGCGCGCAGGGCGCAAAGATTTGCACGCGCACAATCTTCGACCGCGACAAAATCAAAGGCTTCCGAACCATCGCCCAGAATGGTTGGCCCTTCGCCACGGTCGATGGCATCCAGCATTTTCATGATGACGGCGATATAAGCACCCTTGTAGTCCTGGCGCGGCCCGTAAACATTCATATATCTGAGACCGGCAACATTGAGGCCGTAACGATGATGGAAGGCGCGTGCCATGGCTTCGCCGCAAATCTTGGTGGCACCATAAAAGTTTTTGTTATTGAACGGATGGTCTTCGGTCATGGGTTCGGACACGGCATCGCCATAGACCGAAGCCGAGGAGGAATAAATCAGGCGCTTTACATCTTTGGCGACACAGGCTTCAAGCACATTGAACATACCGCGCACATTGACGTCGAATGCGGCGCGCGGATATTCGTGGCATTGCAGCAGCCACAATGCGGCCAGATGAAAAACGCCATCAGCACCTTCCAGCGCACTTTCGAGAACATCGCTTTGCAGGATGTCGCCACCCGCTTCAAAAATCTTCACCCGCGGATCACTCAGCGCGGCTGCAAGGTTTTCATGCCGGCCACGAACGAAGTTGTCATAAATCAGTATCTCGCCAACATCGCTCGCAACCAGTTGATCGACAAGGTGTGATCCGATAAGGCCCGCACCGCCTACCACCACTATTTTTTTACCTGTTATATCCATGATGTTTCCTGCTCGTTACGGGCTCCACTGCCGAATGCAATTTTTTTGATAAATTTATAAACCACGAAGTGCGACCCAAAAGAATTTTTCATTCCAGTATCATATGATCACGAAAAACCAAATGCCTGAAATATTCGACTAACCCGGGAGAATAGCCTTCATCGACATAGGAAAACTGTCGAAGACAGGTACTGGCTGGCCGGAAGAAGTTTTGCACCACCGTGCCGTCCGAATGTCGATATGTTCGCGGCAACTTTTCGATTAGCGCGACAATTTCTATATTGTTTTTATCCGCAGTGTAATTTTCCAACCGTAGTTGATCTGCTCCGATCGGGGTGCCTTTGGTGTCCGTAACCATTAGGGCAAGCCATGGATCGAAAATAACATATTGGTTCAACTCTTCTATCCAGATTTCAGCCGTACTGTGCCCATAGCTTATCAGATCTGGAATATGACGACCATAATTGAAGGCTTCAACGGCGCGGGCATTAAGGCCTTCCACGCCTTCAGATGCATGAAGAAATAAATCCCTCATACCCTGACACATAAGCGCGAATTCACCGTTTTGAACAATTTCAAGCTTGGCCTCGAGAGAATGTTGTAAAAAGTCGGAATAGCTTTTCGACGTCGGCCCCTGAACTACCGGTTGGCACCAGAGAAACTCCAGCAGCCCCGTTGCCATTTTCACTTCAGGAAACTTCGATCCACCCGCCGGTCTGATTTGCGGCAAAGATGGACGGCCTGCAAACTCCAGCGCATCAGCGCTATACAACGGACCGCCACAAACATTGATAGAACGTCGCCCAAGTATTGAATAACCGTCGGGTTTGCCGAAATCAAATTTCTGTTTGAGCCAATGTGCCGATTGCCTGATGAGTTCAAACCAGCTTTGGTCAGCGAACACAAAGATGGAATATTCATTATCAACCGGCTCGTTTTTGAGAGGGATTTTCAAAATACGTCTGTCCATCGTCACGTCCGTGGCAAGATTGTTCAATTCATCCAAACTCAGTTGCAAAGGCACATTCTTCATATGGATAATTTTGATCGAACCCACTGATTTGTTGAAAGAGATTTCCAACGCTTCAGATGTTTGCGTAAATGCGACAATTGAGAGTGATTTTTTTGCAAATATTTTCTTTAACGACGCGATCAACACAATCAACCCCAATTCGTTCGTGGTGGGCGCACAAAAATCACGCTGTGCTGTTCTTGCTCATGGTGCCATGCTGCGCCATTCAGCCGCCTTGTCGTGAAACGCCTGCTGCCACAGCTCGAGACTCAACAAGCCCCAGGTTTTGCGTGAAAAGCGGCTGTCGGCATTGAAACTCTCGAGAACCTTGTCAGAACGCATGAACGGACGGGCTTTGGCTGTTTGCGAGGAAAAAATATCGCGAACATAGTCCTTGAGCTCATTGCCATACCATTCTTTCAAAGGCACCGGGAACCCCATTTTGTCGCGCCGTGACAGCAGTTTTTCCGGCAAAACGTCACTGAAGGCTGTTTTGAGCATATGCTTCATGTTGCCGCTTTCGAATTTTATGTCTGCGGGTACGGTGGCGGCGAATTCGATCAGTGGATGATCCAGCATCGGCACCCGGCTTTCCAGACCATGGGCCATGCTCATACGATCTTCCACCTGCAACAGCGCTGGCAGCAGGCACTTGAAATCGAAATGCGTCATTTTATCAAAATAGGCTTCCTGGCTCACATTAGTGGTGGAATTAAAAATTCCTTCAAAGCGCTCAAACACACCTTCTTTATCAAGCCCGGTCCAGTCAACTTCGTCCTGCAGATCGTTGGAACGATCTATCAGGCGGAAATAGCGCTGGTCGAGATCTCCAAACAGGCCTTCCTGCCACAGCATTTGCATCATTGGTTTATATTCACGCAAAACTCCGAGATTGGGCACAATTGATTCAATCGTGACAATGTAATTGCCATTTCTGTAGGTGCCATCGAGTGCCGCTTTTAGGGATTGTTCCAGGTAAGCCACCAGATAGCGGGCATAGCCGCCGAAAATCTCGTCACCGCCTTGCCCGCCGAGCACCACTTTAACGTGGCGCGCGGCAAGTTCAGAAACCATATATTGAGGAAATGAACCCGGACCGGCAACCGGATAGTCTAGGTGATATATGACTTTTTGAATGTTGCTTTCGAAATCACTGGCGGTTATGTCGCATTGAAAAAGCTCGCCGTTAGCCGCATCGGCGGCCATTTCGGCATATGGGCTTTCATCATAGCCGTTATAATCAGTGAACTTGCCATGGAAAAACTGGCGGTTTTGCGAGTTATGCCTGGCCGCCAGGATTGAAGTCAGGCTGGAATCAATGCCGCCCGACATATAACCGCCAACAGGAACATCTGCGCGCAAATGAACATCAATTGAATCATTCATGAGTTCGCGCAGGCGGTTGTAGAAATAGCGCGGTGAATGATCCCAGTCGATATTATAGTTCACATCCCAATAGCGTTGAATGCTCATGTGGTTGTTTTCGATCACCAGCCGGTGGCCGGGCATCAATTGCTTAACGCCCTTGAACAAGGTGAGATCATCGACTGAGTACTGGAAAGTCAGGTATTGCGCCAGCGCCTCAGGCTCGGTGTCGATCTCCGGCAAAAACGGCATTAGCGCCTTGGGCTCGGAGGCAAAGTAAAAAACACCATCCACAGTCGCATAATAAAATGGCTTGATGCCAAAACGGTCGCGCGCGGCAATCAGGCGTTGGCGTTTCTCATCCCAAATGGCGAACGCGAACATACCACGCAGATGGGTCGTAAAATCGTCACCGTGGCGCTCATAAGCAGCGAGAATGGTTTCGGTGTCGGAGGATCCCTTGAATTGCCAGCCGTCTTTTAGTGCCTCACGCAATTCGAGATAATTGTAAACTTCGCCGTTATGGGAGATGACGCAGCCGTTGGGTCCGCTCATCGGCTGGGCACCGGTATCCGACAGGTCAATGATTGACAATCGCCGGTGCGCCAGACCCGCCTGATCTTTATCCGCACACCACACCCCCTCACCATCGGGGCCGCGATGAGCAATAATCTCGCCCATGACTTGCAGCTTTCGCTGCAGGTGCTTGATCGGCTGACCGCTGATACTGACTATTCCGGCAATTCCACACATTTCGCAGAAGGCTCCCTTTCGCAAGTCGGTTAGACCTGTAACATTAACAAATTTTTGGTGCTGATTTCATGGCTTGAATGATGGTACGGCACACTGTCTTAAGTTTCCGTGCGGATGTGAAATATCACTATTGGGAAAAACCACTTTTCCACGGCTACCGCAGGGGGAGGTGAACGATCATCTTCCCGGTACGAAGCATTCAGACTAGAGTGTTCAGAAGCTGAATGTCAATATCATTATTCAGATCGCCAGCCGCATCTTAGGGCCGCACTTCAGGCTTCGACCACTTTTTTTGACGACATACGAACGCGCACTTTTCTACCCAGAATTTCCATCAGCGTCCAAATTCGGTCCTTTTCATCGATCTTGATAATCTGGCCAATTGCATCATGAAATGCGGTGCCATAACACCGGATTTTCTGACCCGGACTGAAACGCTCATGAGGTGCGGGAGCTTCCAGTTTACCGGCATTTTCCAGCGATTTTAAATCGGCAACAAATGCATCGGGCACAGGACTGAGGCGGTCTGAAAACATCACGACAGCACGCACACCGCGAGAATAAACAATCGGACGCCACTGGTCGCAAGCCGGATCAATGCTGACAAACAGATAACCGGGGAAAAATGGCCGTAATACCGTTGTGGTTTTGCGGGCATGGCGCCGCGTTGTCACAACCCTGGGGCAATAGCATTCAAATCCCTGACGCTCAATATTGGCAACAGCCAAATCCTCGGCGTTGGCGTGAGTGTTAACGGCTATCCACATGACTTCGATGGCTCCTAGATAAATGCCGGGATCAGCGCTTGGGAATGATGCAGGTTGAGTTTTGTCAAAAGCGCTTCAAGATCACATTTTTCAGGCAGCTTGATGTCCGGACCTGTGCCTACTATGGCATCCACACGCCCGCCCGGAACGCAGGCCAAAACATCTTCAGCTGTTGATTTCACCGGCAAACCGGCGCAGGTATTGTTTTTGGCAGCGGCATCAAATACGCAATGGGCGGTGACATTATCAATTCGTGACAACACCAGCATGGCCAATTCGGCAAGTTCACTGTCGCCAACCAGAATAATGTTCTTCCAGTCATTGGCGAGGCAAAGGTTGAACAATGCCTCATATTGCTGACGCCCCACTCGAAAAATATCGAATGAAGTGCTCAGATAATCAGCTGTTAGCCGGGATTTTTCCGTAAAGCCTTCAGGCGTGAGGTAATAAAGATAGCGTTTGACGGGCACCTGACTAAGTTTAACCAGCCCCTTTTTGACGCAACGTTTGAGATGCCAGTTGATGGTGCCTACCGAAACACTGAGAACTTCGGAAAGCTTGCGCTGGGAAACTCCGGGATCCCTTTCAATCTCAACCAGCAACTCTCGCACTATTCGTTCTTCAGACATCACACTTCACTATAATTTTTACTGTTCATAAAATGAACATGAGGAATAGTGATATCTTCAGCACTGCAAAGTCAAGGCTTTTCAACAAAAGAGGGTTGCGTTGTGACCCGCCGTTTCTTCGGTCGGTTTCATCCAAATCAGATGGAATTCACCTCATATTACCGCGCCTAGAACGTCGGTGATGCGGCGACCGGCATTGCCGTCACCATAAAGCTCAGTTGCAGGCACCTGGCCTGTTGCAGCCCAATTAACCGCATCGGCAATCTTAAGGGGGTCAGCCCCGGTCAGGCGATTAACGCCGGTTTCAACAAGCTCGGTCCACTCAGTCTCATCGCGCAACGTGACACAGCGTTTGCCGAGGAAATAAGCCTCTTTTTGCAGGCCACCAGAATCCGTCAACACAAAGGATGCCCCGCTTACCATAGCGATCATCTCCAGATATGATACCGGCTCACAGAATTCAACATTTTGTGGCGCTTCCAGGCCATGGGTGACAAGAGCGTTACGCGTGCGCGGATGGATGGGCCATCTTACCGGCAACTCAGCTGTGGCAATGCCGCGAAGAATTCCAGCCAACCGGGCCGGGTCATCGGTGTTTTCGGCTCTGTGAACTGTCAAGACGGCGTAGGGTTTTTTATTCTCATTTATAATCCGGTTGCGATAATAAAGCACAGCATCATACATAACATCGCCGACCATATGGACACCGCTGGTAATGCCTTCACGCGCCAGATTATCTGTGGCCGCCACG
Organism: uncultured Hyphomicrobiales bacterium; assembly: GCA_964549055.1. GTDB lineage: Bacteria > Pseudomonadota > Alphaproteobacteria > Rhizobiales > JAJFHR01 > JAJFHR01. The sequence goes on from CAZJUF010000001.1 coordinate 26,474, forward strand.
GATGGTACGAACAAAAGCGTTGAAACATGGTCGGTCAAAACACGATTGATTTCTTCGGGCATCCGCCGGTTATAACTTCTCAATCCGGCTTCCACATGGGCAATCGGGATATTGAGCTTTGCGGCGGCCAGCGCACCGGCCAAAGTGGAGTTGGTATCGCCATAGACCAGCACCAGATCGGGTTTGCGCGCGTCGATTTCACGCTCGCACAACTCCAGCATACGCCCGGTTGCCTGACCATGCTTGCCCCCGGCGATCTCGAGATTGACCGCAGGCTTTGGTATATCCAGTTCGTCGAAGAATACATCGCTCATATTGGCGTCATAATGCTGGCCGGTGTGGATGATGTCCTCGGTGATGGCACCGTCATCCAGGTTGGCAATCGCGCGGCTGACTACAGCACATTTGATAAATTGGGGACGCGCTCCAACAAAGCTTACTATTTTCATACAACCTCATGATTTCCGGGTCAGGGCCCAGGCTTGCTATGGCGGCAAATTGTCGAATTGTCAAATATACTGCTGGCATTTTGGCGCTGGTTAAAAGTTTTAAGTGATTAATCCCCGGCCTCGCATCGTGTCTTAGGATGCAATTTTTCTGATTGCAGTAGCGAGAGCAAAGTAATGAACGATACCCCCAACCTGAAGATGCCGAGCATCGAAGCAGCCCAGGCGCAAAAACACGTCACCCACAACGAGGCCTTGCGGGTTCTCGATGCCATTGTACAACTCAGTGTCAACGACCGTGACCTGACAGCCGCACCTTTATCACCTGTTGATGGTGCCCGCTATATTGTTGCAGCTGCCGCCACCGGTACATGGGCTGGCAAAGATCAACAGATTGCCGCCTGGCAGGACAACGCATGGAGCTATTATGTGCCGCAAGAAGGCTGGTTGGCCTGGGTGGCGGACGAGGACAAATTGCTGGCATGGGATGGCACAGTGTGGAGTGAAGTTTCCAGTGGCGGTGGTGGTGGCTCTGCAAATCTGAACCCGGCTGATGGCGGGTTGATCGGCATAAATGCAACCGCCAGTACGACCAACCGATTGTCGGTATCTTCACCTGCCACGCTGTTTAATCACGAAGGAAATGGCCACCAGCAGAAGATAAACAAGAACACGACTGGCGATACCGCCAGCCAGCTTTATCAAAGTGGCTTTTCAGGGCGCGCCGAGATCGGCCTTACCGGAGATGATGATTTTCATTTTAAAGTAAGCCCTGATGGCACCAGTTGGTATGAGGCCATTAATATTGACCGCAACAACGGCATGTCATCGCTATTGATCCCGGCGGTGCAGGTGGCAAAGTCCTCGGCGCAATCCATCGCCAATAGCACGACGACGACCTTAACCTGGGACACAGAGAACTTGGACACTGATGCCATGCACGATAATGCGATCAATAATTCAAGGCTGACCGCCAGAAAGGCCGGGAAATATGTTGTTTTCATGAACATTGTCTTTGCGGCCAACAACAGCGGTGTCAGGCAACTTATCATTCGAAAAAACGGTACATTCACTTTGTGGACACACATTTACCCGAATGCAGGAGCGGGGGAAGATCAGACATTTACCGCAACAATCGTGGACCTTGCCGCTAATGAATATATTGAAGGACAAGTGTGGCACAACGGCGGAAGCAGCCTTGATGTCACCATTATCAGCCTCATGACCATGTACAAAGCCGGAGCTTAAAATAATGAATATCGCTGAAGCTATCCAATATCTATATCCAGATGCGCGACCATTGATTGACTTTGAAGTCACGGATGAAAGTGACGGCAAGGGGCCGCATATAAGTAAATGGAACATTTTGCTTAAAAACGGCAAAAAAGCACCAATGCCAGGCTTGGACGAACTGACGGCGGCATATGCCGCTTCGCAACTGCCAACGGAAAAAGATTTTCGCACTGAAGCGCAACGACGCATTCTTTCGGTTTTTCCGGACTGGAAACAACGCAATAACCTGTCGCGCATGCTGGAACTCTACCGCAAGGGTGAGGCCAATTGGTCAACCGGTGAACGGGCTGAGGTTGCGATTATTGATGCAAACTGGAGCTGGCTCAAATCGGTACGGGAAATGTCTGACGAGCTAACACTTAAATCACCGATTGATTTTACCCAAGACAGGCACTGGCCTGCCCGACCAAAGTCAAATGCATCGGTATGAGTAAAACAGGTTCAACGGGTTAAAATGATTGCAGAATATCGCTGGTTTGCCGGGCTCTATGAGCATAGGTATGGTTTTCCATGACCAGCTGATGGGCCTGATCGACAATTTTTTGCCAGTGGGATTTGTCCTTAAGTTTTTCCACCACTTCTGAAATATTGGAAAAATCAGGTTCCAGTGAGATGTAATGTTCGTCCGCCGTCAGAATATCATTATACCGTCCGGGAAACATAACCTGACAGGTTCGCGTGCCGATGGCATCGAAATTGCGCGATGATATTGCTTTTGAATATACCGGGCATTTCTTTGCGGTTTTGAAAAAACGCTGATGGATATCGTCAAAATCAAGTTTTTCATCTTCAAAAACGCCATATTTGATCGGGCCTTTTTTGATCGCATAAATCAGCGGAGACTTTACAACCGCAGGCAAATAGCGAACCAGGCGGCGCAGTCTGCTTTTTTCACCGATCACCAGACCCCCGCGCTTTTGTGTGGCATAGGTGTGGATCTGTTTTACCAGATCATCATCAGGCGACAGGTACCAGCTGCCGGTTTCAGTGGAAAGGACAGCCTTGCAACTGCCAAGGAACCCTCCCCATTTTTCCGGCGTAAACCGATGGGTTGTACTGATGTCATGCGACAGGCCAAGATCGGGACAATGTTCAATAAAATAATCTATTATGCGATTGCGATCATCATCTCCCAGATGGGGTGGATAGCGATAGCTGCGCATGCCAATGTCGATGGACCGGTCTTCATAAGGTGTTTTGGCGTTAAATGCATCGGGATTGAGGGCATGGGGAATGGACACAATTTTTGCATCACACCTTTGGTAAACATACCGACCGGCTTCTTCAAGCAACTGGGTTGCAATAACATCTGTGCGGATGTTTTTCAGCATCTCGATCTTATTCGACAATGGTTGATAAGGTGAGTTAAATTCATTGCCCACAAAGGCTAAAAGTATCGGGCGCTTGCGGTCCATCAAAACAGATTTCAATGGTGCAAGATAATCAAGCGTGTCGCCGGTTGCACTGTGCAACAATATTATCAGATCGAACTCTTCAATGCAGTTTGACAGATCAGCCGGTTCAATCTTCATCAGATTTAAAACCTGACATTTGAATAAGCTGGAGTTTGCGTAGGCATTTACCCAATCATTATAATATGACGCCCGGTGATCATATTGCAGGGTGAGAATAAGGGTACGAATTTGACTGCTGTGGTCAACGTCTCCCATCGTCGAAAATATCCTTGTTATTGGCGAAGCTGTCTTTTGGCCAGCATTATAAGTGCTAAATCTACCCGACTTTCAACAAGCTTTTCTCTCCTGATGTTGATTGGTGGGGGGAATTGATTATGAAACAACATGATGAGCAAAATGCTCTCTTGGCTCAAGTCACGGTTTGTCCCCTTTTATTCGACGACAGACAGGTTTGATTGTGCTTGTAACCTGTGTGCTTGCTTTTGGGGGAGTTGCCATCTATGGACGCCCCATTCAAGAGGCACATCTATCTATCATTGTTCAGAAAGTTGGCGCAGTTCGTGCCTGGTTGATCTCGTTCAGAAAATGAACATTTTAACAAATTCCAAGAATATTTTCTTAGACTGCGCCTCTGTAATTTGATACAACCCGCTAACATTTATTTCTGGTTGTATAATCAGTATCTTGAAAAGCGCTCGCGGTCTTCTTGAAACAAATCGCCAAAATGAATTTATAGTGCGCATTTTTCACACCGGAATACATGGTAAAACCACATGAATGATCGTCATAAAATATCACTTGCCGTCATCGGCTGCGGCCACTGGGGAAAAAACCTGGTGCGCAATTTTCACACACTCGGCGCGCTCGCAGCATTTTCTGATCCCGATCCCGAGGTGTGCAAACGCATGCAAGAAGTCTGTGGTGTTCCTGCCAGGAGCGTCGATGATATTCTGGCCGATGACAACATAGACGCCGTTGTTATCGCCGTGCCTGCGGAGCTCCACCACCAACTGGCAATGAAATCTCTTGATGCGGATAAGCACGTTTTTGTTGAAAAGCCGATTACTCTTACACTGGAAGATGCACAAGAGCTTTGCGACAGGGCGGACAAGCTAAACAAGACCCTGATGGTTGGTCACCTCCTGCAATATCATCCAGCTTTCCTTAAACTGAAGGACATGGTTAGAAGCGGTCAGATCGGTAAAATCCGCTATCTTTATTCGCGCCGCCTCAACATCGGCAAGCTTCGTGTCCATGAAAATGTACTGTGGAGTTTCGCTCCCCATGATATTTCCATGATCCTTGCACTGGCGGGTCACGAGCCCGACCAGATCCACGGTTTTGCAGGTAATTTCCTGCAAAGCTCGATCAGCGATTTTGCCACTGTTCAAATGGAGTTTCCCGATGGCATCAAGGCGCACATCGAGGTGTCATGGCTCAACCCGTTCAAGGAACAGCGTCTCGTTGTTGTCGGCGACGAGGGCATGATCGAGTTCGATGATCAGGCGGACTGGCCAGAAAAACTGAAACTCTATAATCATCGGGCCGAAATCAAGGACGGGTTGCCGGTGCTGGAGACAGCTGAGGCCAGGGCGATCGAGGTCGAACCGGGTGAGCCATTGTTAAACGAGTGTGAGCATTTTCTCAAATTCATTCAGACAGGTGAAAAACCTTATACTGATGGTCGTGAAGCAATGGCGGTTCTGCGCGTATTGCGCGCCGGTGATGCGTCACGTGAGGGTTGGAAAGGGGGCCCCGTCGAATGAACGAAAAAACCAGTTATAAAGCCCATGAAAGTGCTTACGTTGATGATGGTTGCAAGATCGGCGATGGCACGAAGATCTGGCATTTCAGCCATATTCTGTCTGGCACTACCATTGGAGAGAACTGTTCATTTGGCCAAAATGTCATGGTTGGGCCTGATGTTTCCATCGGCGATAATTGCAAAATCCAGAACAATGTCAGTATCTATAAAGGTGTGACCTTGGAACAAGGTGTGTTCTGCGGACCGTCTTGTGTGTTCACCAATGTGTTGACGCCGCGTTCAGAAGTAGAGCGCAAGGATGAGTTCGCCTCCACTTTGGTAAAACAAGGGGTGACCATCGGTGCCAATGCCACCATCGTTTGTGGGCATACGCTCGGGCGTTATTGCACTGTTGGCGCAGGAGCCGTGATTACGAAAGATGTACCCGACCATGCTTTGATGGTTGGAGTGCCGGCCCGGCGCGTTGGTTGGGTTAGTCGCAGTGGTGATTTAATGAAAGACGACCTTGTCTGCCCCCGCACCAACGAGCGATATCGCGAAACGGAAACGGGGTTAGTGCTGATTGAGGATGAAAAAGTATGAAGAATATTCAATTCATTGATTTGCAGGCGCAACGCGCCTACCTGGGGTCCAGGGTTGACGATGCCATAAGCCGGGTGCTGGAGCATGGCCGTTACATTATGGGTCCGGAAATCAAAATTCTGGAGGATCAGCTTAGCGATTTCAGTGGAGTTGAACGGACGGTTTCATGTTCAAACGGCAGCGATGCCCTGTTGTTGCCGCTTTTAGCCTGGGAAATTGGTCGAGGGGATGCGGTGTTCGTGCCCAGCTTCACCTTCGCTGCGACGGCAGAAATGGTGGCGTTTGCAGGTGCTACACCGGTGTTTGTCGATATTCTGCCCGACACCTTCAATATGGACCCGGATCATCTGGAACAGGCTATCAGGGAAGTAAAGGCGAAAAATGAACTCACTCCCAAAGCGGTGATTGTGGTCGACCTGTTTGGTCAAATTGCTAATTATCCAGCAATAAAAAAACTCAGCGACGAGCATGGCCTCAAACTGATTTCGGATGCTGCCCAAGGCTTTGGCGCAACACTTGACGGCAATCAGGCAGGCGACTTCGCTGATTGTGTCACCACCAGCTTTTTCCCGGCTAAACCCCTTGGCTGTTATGGCGATGGCGGTGCGGTTCTCACCAATGATCATGAACTTGCCGATATCATCGAGAGCCTGCGGGTGCACGGCAAGGGGCGTGATAAATATGACAATGTGCGCATCGGCATGAACGGTCGGCTGGACACTCTTCAAGCTGCGATTTTGATCGAAAAACTATCTATTTTCGCCGAAGAAATCGAAAAACGCAACAAAGTGGCAGAGCGGTATAACAAGGCTCTGATACAGGTTGTGGCAACTCCCCGGGTCATGGAAGGTGCCGTTTCCACATGGGCGCAATATACGCTAAAACTTGACAACCGCGATGAAGTCCAGGCAAAGCTCAAGGAAAGTGGCATTCCCACTGCTGTTTATTATCCAAAACCGCTTCATCAGCAGACCGCCTATAAGGATTATCCTGTCGCAGGCAGCGGCCTGCCTGTTTCCGAGCGGTTGTCTGCTGAAGTACTCAGCCTGCCGATGCATCCCTATCTGGATGAGCAAACCCAGGATTATGTTATTGAAACCGTCAAAAACACCTTAGGGTAAGAGTAGAGCTTTTTACATTATGGAACAAAAAAATCCCTTGAATAATTCAAGCCGTCAATTTATCGAAAAACTTAAAAATGGCGATGCCGTTATCGCCATCATCGGTCTGGGCTATGTCGGCCTGCCGCTGATCCTCGGTTTTAATAATGTCGGTTTTAACACTCTCGGTTTGGATATCAATCAGGAGCTGATCGATCAGCTAATGGCAGGTAAAAGCCGGATCGCCCATATCCCTTCAAGTAAAGTCAAGGCTATGGTCGCAACCGGACATTTTGAGGCGACAACCGATTTTTCGCAAATTAGCCGCGCCGATGCCATTTTAATTTGCGTCCCGACACCGCTCAATCAATACCGGGAACCAGATCTGTCGTTCATCAAGATTACCGCCAACAATATTGCACCACATATCAAGGCTGGACAGTTGGTCATTTTGGAATCAACAACCTATCCAGGAACAACACGCGAAATATTACTGCCGATTTTAGAACAAGGCAGTGGCCTGAAGGGTGACAAGGATTTTTTCGTCGCCTTTTCGCCCGAGCGTGAAGACCCGGCCAATCCCGACTTTGACACGACTACTATTCCCAAAGTTGTTGGTGCAGCGACCCCTGAGGGAGAGGAGATGGCCGCCGCGCTGTATGAGACGCTGATAACGCGCGTTGTTCGCGTCTCCAGCCCCGATACAGCCGAAGCCGTCAAACTAACTGAAAACATTTTTCGTGCCGTGAATATCGCTCTGGTAAATGAGTTGAAGCTGATCTATGACGATATGGGAATTGACGTGTGGGAGGTGATTGACGCTGCGGCGACAAAACCTTTTGGTTTCATGCCATTTTATCCTGGGCCGGGACTTGGCGGACACTGCATACCCATTGATCCGTTTTATCTAACCTGGAAGGCGCGGCAATTTGGACGCCACACCCGATTTATCGAGCTTGCCGGCGAGATCAATCAGGATATGCCCAGACATGTGATCAGCAAACTGGCCGTTGCTCTTAGCAAGCAGCAGAAAAAGGCGCTCAATGGCGCTAAAATACTGATTGTCGGCATTGCTTATAAAAGAAATGTCGATGATATGCGCGAAAGCCCAGCCCTGCTCCTCATGGAACTTTTGGCAGAACATGGTGCCAAATTTGACTATCACGATCCTTTTATCAGCATCATTCCGCCAACTCGTGAACATGCGCAGTTAGCTGGCATGAAATCCATCGAGTGGACGAAACAGAATATCAGCCAGTATGATGCAGCCCTCATTGTCACCGACCATGATAATGTCGACTGGCAAACACTGGTGGACAGTGCAGCGCTGATCATTGATACGCGTAACGCACTAAAGGACGTGCAGACGGCCGATAACAACAAGATCATTAAGGCCTAGTTGTGATTTCTCAAGAGGTTGTTCATTCGAACCAACTCTGAAAAGGTGTAACATCAGGTGACTAGTGACCTGCACCCCTACCCGAATATATTCAATCTCACGGGCCGTATCCGCACGGCAGATCACGACAAATGATTTGGTTAGGTCACGAACTCATTCAATCGTTTCATTCTGGGTGCGCAAGGGGCGTAAACATGTCTAAAAACCGCGCGCTAATTTTAATAGATTTCATAAATGATATTGTGCACCCGGATGGTAAGCTTTCTGGAAAAGGGTACCGAAAGACTATTATGCCGGTCTCAAACCATCCGGCCAGTAAAGCGTTACATGTCTCTAAAAAAACGGCCCGCAATTTAATTGCTGACCGTTTTTTTGTTCTTGTTGCATAGTCTGTATCAGAATGGCCAGGCAGTAGCATCCCAGACCGGAAGGCCAAGAAACGCATACCAGGGGACCATCACCAAAATTGTGTAGCCGATCGCGATAATCACCGACATCCACCCCAGTTTGAGGTATTCAACCATGGTAAAGGTTCCGGTGCCGTAGGCAATTACCGCAGCGGTCAGTTGGGTTGGCAACAGGTAGGCAAATGTATCGGCATTGGCAATCAGCATGGTGAATGCAGCTGCATTGAGACCGATTTTAGGGGCCAGTGCAATCATGATTGGTGCCAGTACAGTAATGGCAGCGATGTTTGACAGCATGCCAATGCGGATGATGTGGGTGCCTACCAGCAGGATAAGCATAGCTCCCCACCAGGGGTACCCCAACACCAGCGGATGGATTTGATCGGCCAACCAGTCAGCCAGACCTGACGAGCCCATGACCTGTGACATTGACAAGGCGCCAACTAACATCACCCATGTTCCCCAGATGGTCTTGTCCTGGATGATTTTCCAGCGAATGCTGAGCATGCCGGGTGCGAACATCACCATGATGCCAATGAGGATGGCCATGGCAGTGTGCAGATTATGCAACGACCGTTGCGTCATCCAGAGAACGGCAACAAGGGCAAAAACGCCAAGAATGAAGTAATCCTGCCGTGTCATTGGCGGAATTTCCGCATGCATCTTGGTAATCCGTTCGGGACCTCCGGGAATCATAATGCTGCCGGTCTTCAACTGGCTGCGGATCCACAAATGGGTGAGCGGGAACATGAACAGATATGGAAACTGAAGCATGGCCCAGTCGACATAGGAAACAGTCTGTTGAAGTTGCGAACTGATAAGACCGACAACAATGAGGTTGGGCACGTGCGCGGTCATAATAAAGATACCGCTGATCATCGCACCATAAACAATCGACTGGATAACAATCGCCTTTTTGGCGTTGCGTTCTTCTTCAGTGTCTCCGAACAGACCAAGAATACCGGTAACAACCGGCAGCATGGTGGCGGCCCGGGCGTTTGCTGCCGGCAGGATTAACGACAACAGCAGGTTAAAACCAAATAACGTCCAGATAACGCCGCCAACTGTCTTGATTTTTGCCTTGTGCAGCAGACCAATAGCCACACGACGGTCTATGCCTGAAGCAATCATGATGGCCGAGAATATAAAGGCTGCCAGTACCAGAAGTGCAACGGGTGATGAAAAGGCCGAGGCGGCATATTTGATATGCGACACCGCACCAGTCAAGGCCAGCAGAGCGGGAATCATCAGGCCCGTCATGGCAATTGGAATAGCTTCGGTAAGCCATATTGTAGTTGCCCAGACCATGACGGCAAGGGTTGCACGGCCCGCAGCACTGAGTACCGTGGTTGTGCCATCCGCATTAACCGCATCAGGCAATGGCACAACAAACAAGAATAAAAATAAAAGTACCCAGGCCAGTACAAAACCAAATATAGCCTTGTAGGGCGAATTGTTGCCACTCTCCCTGATATTGTTGATCAGCGTATCAAAAATACTGCCTTCATCCGGTTTTGTACCGGACTTTACCCCGTCTGTCATTACATCATCTCCCCGTGATATTGCCCTTTTCAGCGTCCAGGAGCTGTTCCCGACCTGCTAAAACCCTCTTTAGTTTTCCAGCAAATGATTATCCGGGAGCAAAATGATAATGTGACAGTTTAAGGAAACAGGATGTCGCCCAGAACACATATGGGGGAAAAATGTCTACCTGACGACACAGCTATAAGGCGGCATCAATGCCGGATCAGGCGCGCCAGTTCTTCAAAATTGCGAATCTGAATGCGCCCACGCGCCACATGAACAATCTCGCGACGCTTCCATTCGTTGATGACTTTGGTAACAGTGGTTCGCGTTGCCCCGATCATATTGGCAATCTCCTGGTGGGTAAACCGGTTCTCGATTGTAACCACACCCCCACGCGTTGAACTGCCAGCCTCCGCAAACTTCAGGATTATCTGAGCTATTCTCGAGCGCACATCTCCAATAACAAACTCGGTAATTGCATTGTGTGCCTGACGCAGGCGCTGACCAAGCAGGTGGATTACGGCAACCGAAAAACCAGGGTTGTCCTGTATGAACCGTTCGAAACTGGCAAGATCAACGCCCAGCACCTCAGTCGGTGCCTGGGTTTGTGCAAAAACCGGACGGACTTTGCCGCCAAAAACCGCAGACATTCCAAACCAACTGTTGGCACCACACATCCGGTATATAATTTCACGACCATCGCCAGTCAGATCGTAGATTTTCACAAACCCGGCAACGACATAATAGACAACCGAGCTTTGGTCGCCGGGTGCAAAAATCAAGGCATTTTTGGGGTAAAACTGTTTTCTTGCATTGTTGAATAAGGTGGTGCGCTGTGCTTCAGTCAAATCTGCAAACAGGTTTGCTTCTGACATCTCATCACGGGTTTGGTTTGCGCCTGCGTCATTCATGCCTGTAAAACTACTGCCTTCCATTCTCGTCTACCTCCCCGTCAACTGCCTGCCGGAAAAGTGTACCAACAAGATATCGGAAGTTATACTGATATTTGCACCTTCTATCACGGCAGGGAGACAGTTATTGTCTGCCCGGGAAAACCATAGACATTGTGATGAGCGCAAACGGGAACGGTTTCGATGCCATCCGGCATCGCCAGCGTGTCCAGCGAGCATGTAAACGGCTGTTCTGTTTCATAAAGATGAGCCAGTATCCTTTTACCCGGGACAATATCTCCCGGCCCCAGGGTTTCAAAAGCATCGGCAAAGCTGCCCCAACCGTAATCCTTGCTGCAAATTGTTACATCGAAGCGATAGCTTGTATCCACATTCCTGCTTACAGACACATTAATCACACCGCACACCCCACGCGGGGTATCACTACCTTCTTTTACTTGCTCAAATCCGGCTTTCATGTTGTGCCACCGATCACCGGGTGAACTGGCGTTTTATGGAGAAATGATTCTTCCATTTTTTCCATGCCCGGTAGCCCACAATAATCTCCTCGTCACGATGGCCTACAGGAAATTCATTGGTCGCATCAGCATCGCTCCAGATGCCTTTTTGCTTGCGCACCTGACGCTGATCCACAAGCCAGTCACGATAACTTTCAAAGATGATATGACCGTTTGGTCCATCAAGACGCGCTGCGCGAAAACGAGCGTCCCATTCAATCCACAGATCGCGATCCTGATCCGAGATATCCATCGGCTCAACATCGAGATCATACCCAAGCGCTTTATGAGTTTCACCGGCAACAGCTGCATAGACCTGCTGGTCATGCAGGCTGAGTAGTTTCTTGTGGATGCCGACATGCTCAGTCGTGATCGGCCGGGCCAGGAGTGCGTGATCGCGCTGTTTGCCGCGGGCAATCGCGGTCGGTGTGGCGAAAAACTCAAACATGCCTTCTTCAAAATCTTCTTCGATAAAATCACAAACACCCTTCATCACCGGCTCGGGATTTCTGCATAGTTCTTCATAGGAGATATCATGCCAGACATTATCGTCCAAATCCTTGCGGAAAGGTGCCACAAAACGCGCTGCGGCATCCCACGTATGTGCGGCCATATAGATATGACCCGCACCAAATGCGGAATCCAGACTGAGGGCAGAAGCATCACGGCCGTCACGGGTGATGCATATAATCTGCGCATCAGGGAAATTTTCGAGTATCTGGGGTACAAAATAAAGATTGTTGGGCGTCTTCTGCCCCCATCTCGGCTTGCCGCCGAACTGCTTGGCATAATACCTGTGCATCGCCATATAGATGCCGGCAAAACTGCGTTCAGGTGCCAGTGCACAGATTTGCTCAGCCGCAGTAGCCGGATTAAGGTCCATGCCCCACAATGGCTGATTGAGACCAAACAGCATCTCGTCTGCCAGTGTCTTGAAATTGGCATCAACAGAAAGATCGCCATAGGTGTGGCGCCAGGGATATATGCGCGGGAACATCCAGCCGACTTCAGGAAAGGACAATCGTGAATGATGGCCAAGCAACGCCATCAAAAGCGTTGTTCCTGATCTTTCATATCCGACTACAAATATCGGGCGGTCTCCGGTTATTGCCATAATATCTCCTGCACAGCATTCGACCACGCTTGATGTGGGTTTCGCCAGTTTATCTATTCAAGATAAAAACATTAAACGTTGCAAGTGGACCCGACTGTGCTCTGGAACACAATTAATGGAATTGGTTTTTTACGAGGCGCTTGCAACACCGCAGGGATGGCGAGCTTTTGTGGTTTGAAATGGGGCGGGAAAAAATCACGATGAACCCATGGCAAACCTTGATTCCAAGCGCAAATGGTATTTTATCAAACCCCGACACGACCAAACAAAATATCCTCTATATGCAGGCTTACGGCGGTCGTTTCCATGATCTCGTCGAATGAAATTGGAGCCGGATTTCCTTCGGCGATAGCATCACCCAGCAGGCTCAATTGTTCGAAATGCCCCTTGTCCGCAGCCTTCGCCTGCCACAAGACTTCCCCGTTGGAACATCTGGTAAGCGACTTGAAATCATCGATGATATAGGCTTCGCCATCATAAAAACCTCAATCCGTTCTTTAGGCATCCCCTGCTTCGGTCCAAGGGAAGTATACGTCAGAGTTCCGACACTACCGTCTTCATAGGTCATGGTAGCGACAAAATTGTCGTTTCTTAAGTAGGCGGATTGCGCCGGATCTATGCTTGAGGCATTGATCGATTTGACCGGTGCTCTGCTCAAAGACCGAAACAGATCATACATATGGCAGGCTTCACCTATATTACGACCGCCACCCTCGTTGCTCTGTATCCAGTGATCGGCCGGAATAAATCCGCCATTTAACCGGTAATTTATAATCACCGGTGACCGCCTGTCCTCCAGAATATCCTGCAGCTTGCGTACCGCCGGGGCAAAACGACAGTTGAAGCCGAGCGCACATCGTCCATATCCGTGGCGAGGATTTCAACCCGGCGGGAGCGCGCGAAATTCCCGCCGCGCACCTGATCACGACTGACAACGGCCCTGAGAAAATAGCGGTCACTTCGCTTGTCCAATTGCGGGACCAGCATGGCGGTGCCGAAAGCGCCTGCGCCAACTAACGCATAGTTGATGCGGTCCGGGCGCTTTGCGGCATGCCCGCGCAAGGTGATCTTGTGGGCTCCTGCCGCGTCCTGTTTTGCTTTATCTCCTTCTGAATATTCGAGGAGAACCGCCAGGGGGGCGTCCTGC
>CAZJUF010000002.1:0-30293 GCA_964549055.1 uncultured Hyphomicrobiales bacterium
ATCAGGCCGTGATTGAACCTGCGTGGAAATGAAAACTCAACACAAAAAAAGAAAACCCCTGGGTTTTGCAAAAGGAATTCTTGCTTTGATTGCAATAATTTCAATGCAATCCATGGTATTTGCGCAAGGAAACTCAACGCCGGTTCCCGATGCCGTATCACAGGAGACCAAGTCCACCAAATTGGCCAATGAGACAGTTTTCAAGGATTGGCGAGTTATCTGTCCGGTGGCTAAATCCGGTGTCCTTGCCACTTGCGTCATGGCACCGGTCGGGAAAAAACCAAAATCCGAAAATTCAGGAATAGGGATCGCCATTGAAGCGGCACCAAAAAAGGTTCGGAAATCCCGCCCTCTCATCATATTCAAAACCGCTTTGGATACCTATCTTCCAGCTGGAGTGGTCTTTAAAATTGGCAACAGGCGCGGCATCAAACTTCCTTTCCGTTCCTGCTACAATCAAGGCTGCCTCGCCCCCTTCCGACCCTCCAAGCGGATACTCAAAAGGCTTCAAAAAGGCACCACAATGAAAATCACAACGCTGGCCCTCAACGGCAAACAGAGGAAAGAAGTCATTTCACTACACGGGTTCACAGCGGCTTACGTCGATCTTAATAAAAAGCGGAATTAGTGTCGCCCTTGAATTGATCGCCTCTCTGGTCCCTTGTATCCAAAAAATTGGCCACGCAAATGAGATAAGGATCAAAAACAAAACGGTCCTAGATCCGATAAAATCCCGAATTTACTTAGTCTCCGTACCAGACGGCAAACAACATACCCTACAGAAACCGCCGGAATACGGAGGAAATCTTTTTGTGGAACAGGGAATAAGCTTCAAAAACTGGGAACGCCTGCGCAGTGTATATTCTCAAGTGCCAATCTGGAGATTTAATGGTCACATAATGGGCCGTGCCAGAGTCCGCACAGAGCTATCAGTCATCTTAATAAATATCACCCGGATTGTTTTCAATACTCACAGGGCCAATGAGTTGGGCGGCAAAAAACAAGCCCCATTCCAAATCTTGAGCATCATAAACAGAAACATCATTGAGGAAATTTAACGTGCCTTTTGTCCGCCCGCAAATGCGAACAGGGATGTTCATCACCGATTTGAGCCCGAGTTCGAATATAAAATTATGATCATCAAAGTTTTCTCGAATGTCCTCTTCAGTCGCACTTATAAAGGGGCGACCTTCAATCAAAACCTGGCGTGCCCATGGCGTATCACGCTTGCCTTTACCACCACCCAACGGATAGGCGCCCGGATTACTTGAGTAAATGCGTTTAACCCGCATACTCTCGGCATCAAACGCCATGATAGTAAGAAGTTTGTAGTCGATACAGCTTTTGGCGGCATCAGCTACCGAGGCAAAAATCTCATCTGGACCTTCCGCTTCGGCAATAGTGCCTGTCAGGCTCATCAACTGAGCCAAAGTTTGATTGGAGACAGGTTTATGATTCATTCAAAATATTCTCTCAAGCTTACAGATCGCTCATTGGCCTTTTGCGTAACCGGCACGCCGCGGATCAGCCCCGGCTTGCATCGTGCCTCTTTCAATATCCACCTGAACGGCACAGACACCACCCGCCTTCCAGGTTCCATCCCCCCACCTCTCGCAACTATGGCCACGCGCGTTCAGATCGCTTTTTGTTTCATCATACAATTGCCCTTCCAACATGAGCAGACCCGGAAAATAGTCATGCGGCGCAAAGGAGGAGGGAAAGCTGTAGCTCGCAAATCGGGGGGCTTCGACTGCTGATTGCATATCCATGCCAAAGCACGTTGCATTCAGATAAACCTGCACCATAGCCTGAATTTGCACATCACCACCCGGTGTGCCAAATGTCATAAATGGCTTATCGTCTTTGGTGGCCAGAGCCGGGTTTGGCGTTAGCCGTGGGCGTTTGCCCGGCGCTACCGCATTGATAGATGTGGAAACCCCGCGCGATTGCGACCCGCGCGATGAAGGACACAGTCCGGTACCGGGAATAACTTCTGTATCTGCAGAAGTGTCACTTGGAGTTGCCGAAAACATATTTCCGTGAACATCTATAACGCTGACATATGATGTATCCGCAGAGGCTGGACCGCCTGCGGGTAATGTATCGCGCGGTTTTGTGGCATGGGCATTTCCGCCACTGATTTCAGCGGTGGAATGACCTGTCTTGTCGTTTATTATTTTGCGCCCTTGCCTGGGGTCACCTGCCGGGGGCATTTCTTTCCAGGCTTTATCCGGGTCTATCAGACTGGCACGTATTTTCAGGTAATTAGGGTCAAGCATCTCAACGTCAGGCACATCGGTAAAAAGCGGATCAGCGACATAAAATTCGCGGTCCGCAAACACCAGTTTCAGGGCTTCCGTTACATGGTGAATATAATCTGGTGAGTTATGGCCAAGTTGGTCAAAACTCACACCATCGAGCATAGCAAAGGCCTGCGCCAGGGAAATTCCCTGGGACCAGGGACCACAGCAGTAAATTTTTTCCCCGCCAAACTTCACCTCCAGAGGCTGCTCATAGCGAACCTGATAATCGGCCATATCTTCCATCGCCAAAAAGCCACCATGTTGGCGATGATAGTCACATATAGTCTTGGCGATATCACCTTTGTAAAAGGCATTGTAGACGGCCTGTAATCCTTCGGCACGACTGCCTTTTGCCGCTTTTTCTTCATCAATCATATACTGCAGAGACCCGGCAAGGTCTTCTTGAACGAATAGTTCCCCGGTTTTGGGCGGGCGCCCCTGTGGCAGGTAGATGCGCGCATTTTCCGTGGTGCGGCGGTATTCGGTCTCATGGTTGGCGATAAACTCGGCAAACACGCGATAGGCCGGAAAACCTTCACGGGCATAGCGCGCAGCAAAGCCCGCAATTTCGCCAAAGGTCATTGTACCAAAATCTTTCAAAGCGGTAATCCAGGCTGCTGGCGCAGCCGGCACGACAGTGCGCAGAATTCCTTCTGGCATTGCACCGCCAAACTGACGTTCAAAAAACTCAACTGAGGCCGCCCGGGGCCAGGTGCCAAGACCGTCAATTGTAATCACCCGACCAGTGTCGGCCATGCGTATCATGATCGGTGCAACGCCTGCGAAATTCACCAAATCACTATGCAGAACGCTTAATGCAATACCGGCGGCAACCCCGGCGTCAACAGCATTGCCACCGGTCGAGAGAACTTCATACCCGGCTTCGGTAGCCAATTGATGCCCGGATGAAATTGCAAACTGCCGGGCATTAACAACGGGGCGATGGGGAAGCATAATTTTTTCCTAAAACCTGAAGTACCATTCACACATGCTTCATAACTTAATCTATCTTGTGCAGCTGCTTTATTTTCAGCGGCACCTCCATAAGATCCTGTCCAATAATTATAGTGCCATTGAAAACAGCCTTCATTTCGCAAATCAGGTTTTCCATGATTCCGGGACTGTCGAGCATCGGTATACAGTGGGTCAGAACCACCGTTTTTACGTTGGCCCGTTTTGCAGTTTCAGCAATATCCATGTGACTGCCACTGGCTTGCCGGTATGCATCGCTCGGTTCCGTGCCCGACAAAAAATGACACATGTGGATGAGAACATCACAGTCGCGGGCCAATTCGATCATCTTCTCCTGAACGCCACCATTATCACCTGAATAAACAAGTGTTCCTTCATCGCTCTCCACCCGATATGCAAGGCACTCCAGGATCGGTTGAAAGTGGGAAGCCTCGCCAACAGTAATACGCCAGGCATCCCCTTCAATCGTATCACCGGGAACAACTTCACGCACTTCAGGTCGCGGTTTTAATCGCGGCAATATTCCACCGCGCGAAACAAACACATCCTGGCTCGCCGGGTGACTGACACGCGATTCTATATCAAGCCCAAAAGCACCCTCTTCACCAACCAGCTGTTGGGAAATACGAGCCAGAGGCTGTGGGCCAAAAACCTTCAGGTCAGGGATTTTTCCAGCCCCCATATCCCAGCGCTGCAATACCAGCCGGGGGTAATCCATTATGTGATCATAATGCATGTGAGTGAAAAACGCATGTGTCACATCTGTCGGCAGGCGACCCGCCTCCAACAGCCTGTGCTGGGCGCCGGGGCCATGATCCAGAACAATAACATCTTCACCTATTTCAATCAGATAGCTCGAACTCTGGCGCGTCAGCGACGGCGCTGGCGTACCTGTACCGAGTAAGGTGATCTTCATTTTTAAATCCTGTTTACCAGATGACCCGGGATATCAAAACCTTCGGTGACAAGGTGCCAGCCTCTGCGATTAAAGTTTCGTTGACGATCGGGAATATTTAGTACTATATAGTAAATAACAATTATACTATATTGTAAAGAGAAGTCACGATCATGAGTGAAATCGCCTTGGATGCATTGGAAGATTTCATCGCTGCGGAATCCAAAAACCCGGATTCCCCGAAATACCTGCGCTTGTTTGAAGCCTTCGCCAAAGGTATCCGTACCGGGCTTTTCAAACCCGGCGAGCGCGTGCCGACAGAAACCGAGCTCACCAAACGTTTACCTGTCAGTCTCGGGACGGTTCAAAAAGCTTTGGCAAAATTGGTGACCAGCGGATTGGTGGTTCGCAATCGCAAAACCGGTACTTATATCGCTGATCGCCGATCTCAGGTTGAAGAAGTATTTGCCTATCGCTTCAAGGATCCCGATACCGGCCAGGTCATGCTTCCTTTTGTCAGGGTAATCGCCGTTTCAATTGACGAAAACAAGGGCCCCTGGCATGAGGCATTGAAGGTGGATCGCTGCGTGCGGATCGACAGACTGGTATGGTTTGATCAAGACCCTCCGGCCTTTTCCAGCGTCTTTTTCGCCCATGAACACGGAGAAGTTTTTCTCGACATGCCCCTGGAAGAACTCCACGGCGCCTCCAGTCATCGGGTTTTAATTGAAAACTTCAATTTACCCACTCTTCGTATGGAACATAAAGTCGGATGTCGGATCCTTTCAGATCTGGCCTGCAAGCATCTTTTAATTCCTTCTCAAAGCATGGGTGTCGTCTGGGATATCGAAGATTATTCCTTTCATGATGCCCCCTCATTATTTCAAAGATTTCAATTGCCCCCCGGTCATCGGCCTGTAGAAATTTCAGAACGTTTTGGTGGATAACAAAGGCTCAACATTATTTGAAAAAGCAATAGGTTCACAACACGAAAACTAAATCAAAAACAGGACAGAGGAGAAAATTAAGATGAAATTTATTATCTCAATTATGATAGCCATCGGACTGATGGCCAGTCCGGCACAAGCTGAGTGGAAACCCAACGGGCCGATTAAATTCTGGATTGGTTTTGGTGCCGGTGGTGGCACTGACACACAAGCACGCACGCTCGCCAAAGAACTTGAAAAGCTCAAAGGCTGGCGCATTATCCCGGAAAACAAAGCCGGTGGCGGTGGTACAGTGATGGCTGCCCAGCTAAAAAAAGCTCCAGCTGACGGCCAGACAATCGGTCTTGCCATCAATACGACTTTTGATTTCGCAACTCTTAAAAATGATGCGCTCTCAATTGATGACTTCACATACATTACCATGACCGCAGGCTCACAAACCGGTATTTTGGCCCGCGCAGACTCAGGCTGGAAAACCCTGGAAGATGTTGCGGCAGCCTCTAAGAGCGGCACCAAAATTGTTTGGTCAAACTGGGGTGCGTTGGTGCAGGCAGGCTCTGAAGTCGTCGGCGAAAAACTCGGCATCAAAGTTAATCATTTGCGGATGAAAGGTGGCAAAGCCACGCTCAACGCACTGGTGGCAAAAGATGCAAACCTCGCCTGGGGTGGTGGCATTCAACGCGGCCTTGTGGCTGCTGGTGAAATTGTCATTCTGGCCGCAGCCGAGGACAAGCCATTGGTTCAGGCCAAAGATGGTAAGACGCTGAAAGATTATGGCATTGATCACTATTTCGGTTTTCAATTCCTGCTGGCGGGACCAAAAAACATGAACCCGGAAGCCCGCGAAGCAATCACCAAAGCTATACACGAAGTGTTGTCAAACCCGGAATCAGAAACCCGGAAATTCATTTCCAAACAGTATCCGCCCGCACCTGTTTTGATAGCAGGCAAGGAATTGGAAGACCGTTTGATGACCAATTACAACGCTAACAAGGTGCTGCTCAAGAAGTAATGACCTTGACGACCAAAAACCAACGCCCGGCGCGGGACCCATGGAATGTTGGGTTCGGTGCCGTGGTGTCAATAGCCGCTTTAATTACATTGCTGATCTGGATCCCCAACGACATCAAGGGCGGTTTCATTGAAATCAATCAGATTGGCAAACCCGAGCCAGGCGATGCTTTCTTTCCAATAATTCTCGCCAGCCTGGTGTTGGTTTTGAGCACCGGGCAACTGGTTGGCGCTGTATTTAGTTCAAAGCCTCAGGAGGCATCAGGAAAATTAACAGCACATAATCTCAAATTTTTATTTCTGTTCTACACCATCGTCCTGGCGGGGCTGACCGTTATGTATTGGCTTGGGCCTTTGGTCGTTGATGCATTGCGTTCAATCGGTGTCATCGACAACACCTATCGCCAGTTGGTTGATACAGCACCCTACAAATATCTGGGTTATGTGACGGGAGGCTTTTTAATGACAACAGGCCTGATCGCCTGGGCCGAGGGCTCTATACGACCACAGGCCGTACTAACCGTAGCCATCGTCATTGGCACCCTGATTTTTGTGCTTGATATATTGCTTTACAATATTCAGATTCCCCCAAACGCGGACTTTTAGCTCATGGAACTTGTATGGGAATACATCGTCCGTGGCGTTATGGGCGTGTTCTTTGATGCCAATGGCGCCTTTGATATAATCCCCATGGCAATGGTCTTTAGCGGATTGATGCTTGGTATTGTTGTTGGCGCAACACCAGGGCTGAATGGCCCGTTTGCCATGGCTCTGTCCCTGCCCATATTAATTTCAGTCTTTGGCGTATCTAACGAAGCCTTGCTGCCAATCTTGGGCTTTCTCATCGGTTTGATGAAAGGGGGAACAATTGGTGGGGCGGTTCCGGCAATTTTATTTAACACACCGGGAACTCCGGATGCTTTTCTAACCACGCTTGATGGATACCCCATGGCCCAAAAGGGTCAAGGTCTAAAGGCTCTGAAAATTTCACATTTTAGTTCAGCCTGTGGCGACACGTTCAGTGATATTGTCCTTTTCCTGACTGCCCCGGTTCTGGCGGTGTTGATCGAAAACGTTCTCGACCTGCCGGAAAAGTCCGCCTTGATCATCCTGTCACTCTCGTTCATGGCAGCGGTTGCCGGCAAGTCTCCCATAAAGGGTTTGATCATTGGCATCCTGGGTATGTTTCTCGCTCTCATGGGCTCCACCTTGTCCGGCAATGGCGCGCGCTTAACCCTGGGCATTGATGCTCTTGGCAACGGGCTCCCGCTAACATCAGCGGTGATCGGTGTGCTGATTATTGGCGAGGTATTTCTCGCGCTTGAAGATACAGCGCGTGATCGCTTGTCCAGGGTTAAGGCAGCTGTGATCCTGCCGGAGGGCGATAATTCATTCGGCTTGAAAGACATCCGCCAGATCATGCCACGCATTTGCACCTCTGCGGTGATCGGCACAATGGTTGGGGCTCTGCCGGGAATTGGCACAACGCTGGCTGCAACACTTGGGTACGATGCAGCCAAACGATTGTCGAAACACCCGGAGAAATTTGGCACCGGTTTGCCCGAAGGTGTGGCTGCGACCGAAGCTGCCAACTCTGCTGTTTCCGGCGCCAATCTGATCCCGGTTATGAGCCTCGGTATCCCAGGCAACTTCGCTGCTGTATTCCTGATACTGGCAGTTGAATCGGTCGGCGATTTTACACTCGGCCCCTCCGTTTTTCGTTTTACAGTGATTAAAGAGATTGCGGATTATGGGACCATCATCAACAAGGATCTTGTGGTCGCCTTCGGCATCTTCACCTTGATGGTGATGGGCAATTTTTTCAACTGGACGGTAGGATGGTGGTTGATGCGTTCTCTTGGCATCCTCGCCCGTATCCCTAAAACAATAATGATGCCGGTGGTCCTTTTGATCACACTCACGGCCGTTTATGTGCAAGACGGCGGGTTTATTGCCATCTGGGTGGTCCTGGCATTTGGTGCTATGGGGTATGTATTGCGACGGCTGGAGGTTTCAATCCTGCCTTTTGTTATCGGCTTCATTTTAGCACCAAAGCTGGAAGAACTCATTCGCGGGGGATATTCAGCCTCGGGAGGCGATGCACTGTTTTTACTCAAATCACCCTTGGCAGTGTTCTTCATGTTCACCGCCATTTTGATCGTCGTATTCGCCAGCCGTCAATCGACAGGAAAGTCAAAAAGACGAAACAGATAGGGGCAGCATAGTAAAAAGGATCGAACCGTCGTCGAGCTCAAGCAGCATTTCATGCTGATCTGCGAGGGACGACCCTGTGATCGGGAAACGATAATAAGGTACTCGCAACCGACCGCCGGAATACGGAGGAAACAGCGCCTGTTATGGGTATAGTATAAAAAATGAAAAATGAATGGTGGTGGCCCCAGTCATGAGCGAACGCGGAAATACACCTTAACTCAGCTGCCAATCTGTCCAACAATGTGGGACCAGCTTACTGGAGGGCAGTTAAAATTCTGCACCTAAACGCAAGGATATTTTCTTGGCGATTTCCTGAATACTTTTTACGATTATTTCCTTGCCGATTTTTTCAGCCGCTTCTACCGGCAAGCTGACTGCAACCCCTGCAATAGGACGGTTGATGGAATTGAGGACAGAAGCTCCAAAGCACATCATACCTTCTTTGACTTGTTGATTATCGATAGAATAGCCGCGTTCACGGCACTGTTCCAACTCGGAAAACAGAGTTGAAAAACTCTGTACACTGTTGGGAGTTAATGGCTCGGGAAATTTTTTGCCAATAAGTTTGCGCAGCTCAAACTCGCTCATGTAACTCAGGAATCCCTTCCCGGTGGCCGTAAAAGGTGCGGGCAGCCGCATGCCGATGCGAAAGTTGAAATCATCGGTTAAATCTGAATTTCTGGCGGCGATATAAATCACTTCTGCCCCTTCAATAACCGAAAGAGTGATGGTGGCGCCGGGCAGTTGACTGCCTTCATCCCAAATTGTCGCAAACTCTGTGGCCACATCTGATTCACGGGCAAACCTGTTGGCCCATCGCATAACGTGGGGCCCAAGTTGATAGGTCTGGTCGGATTTTCGAACAAGCAAGTTCAGCTCAACCAATGTTGTGCACAGACCGTGAGCGCTGCTTTTGGCGACCCCCAGTAGTTGCGCAATACTGGTAATATTGAGGTTTTTCCGTGATTTGGAAACAATATCCAAAATCCTCACACCCCGCGCCAGAGCGGGGACCAGCTTTTGACTGTTCACTGTGAGACTGGTCCTGTTATCTGGCAGCTGGTTTTTGATCGTATTCAACTTTTACCTCAAATTGTTTACAAAATAATCTTGACTAGTACCCATGATATCGTTCACTGTTCGTTATAAAGAATATTGTTCACCATGTCGAACAATTAAAATAAAACGGGGGAAGGACCATGGGGGATTGTCTTCATATGTTGAGTGCCTGTAACGGCAATCACGCTGAGACTTTTCGCACCCCCGGGTTTATCCAATATAAAATTTGACGGTTTTAGGGTGAGGCGTAATGGCGGCAAATGTTCGTGACTGGGCCATAAAGTTTAGTGAAGCATCCGACAATGACCCCACAATCGGGGCTATGGCGCGTTATTTTACCTGTACGTACTTATGGGACATGGGGCCAGTCAAGGTGATCATCGAAATGGTCGACGGTAAGGTTTATCGGGTGAATATCGACCCCGGTGGACTGGATGCGTATGACTTTGCGCTTCGGGCCAGTCCGCAATCCTGGCGTGAATTTGCTCAACCCATTCCAAAACCGATGTTTCACGGCATCTGGTCCGCCAGTTTTCGCAAAGACCTGAAGATTGAAGGCAATACACTGGTTTTGATGCAGAATCTGAGAAATTTTACCGTGCAATTCGAGTTGTTGCGCAAAGTGGGTGTGCCCGTATGACCAGGCATTATTTATACAGTTACCGGATTGGTGATTTCTAATATGGCAAAACATTCCCCTGTCACCGGCCGATTTGTGACCATCGATGTGGATGGCTGTGAATACAAAGTGTTTTACCTGCAGAACGGTCAGGGCATCCCTCTGGTTTGTCAGCATACGGCGGGTTGCCACAATCATCAGTGGCGAGATCTTCTTGAGGATCCTGACATAACCCAGAACTACAATGTGATTGCTTATGATCTACCGCGCCACGGTAAATCAGACCCACCACATAATAAGGAATGGTGGAAAGAGGAATACAAGCTGACTGCCGAACATTTCATGAAGTTCATCATCAAGTTTTGTGATGCACTGGAACTGGAAAATCCTGTTTTCATGGGGTCTTCATTTGGTGGGAATGTGGCTCTGCAACTAGCGCTGCATCACCCGGAAAGATTCCGGGCCGTTATTCCGGTAGAGGCCGCCGAATATGCGCCGGGATTTTATCTTGATCTGTGGCGTTTTCCCCATGCCAATTCGGCCCAGGTCTGCGCCAGTGGCACCTGGGATTTGATGGCACCGCAAAGCCCGGAAAAAGATCGCTGGCTCACGTGGCATTATTACACTCAAGGCTCTGAAGCCTTTAAAGGCGATTTGTACTTCTATTCTGTTGACCATGATTTGCGCAATGATCTGGGGCAAATCGACACCGGACGCTGCCCGGTGATTATGATGACAGGAACCTATGATTACCTGACACCACCAGAGGCAACAAAAGCAACGGCAAGCAAGATACCTGGTGGCATATATATTGAAATGGAAGATATCGGCCATTTCCCCATGAGTGAAAATTATCCCTTATTCAAAGTCTATCTGAAAGAAGCCCTGCACATAATCGAAGGCCGTACCGATGATTGATACTGGTTGGCATAAAAAGAAGGCTTGGATATGAAAATTCTGGAATTCAATGACCGGGGTCAGCAGGTCGAAAACGACAGTGGTTCTCTCTCCCGGACCGGCTCGACAAGCCATTTGGCACCAAGACCGGAGCTGCGGGTTGAAAACCCTCATAGGACCAGAGTGGATTCTGATATTCAGCTTTATATGTTCCAGACGGGAACCTTGCGGACAAAGACGAAATACATAAAAATGAACCAGGGGGAGGAAGATTTTGAAATCCCCGTTCCATGGTTTTTAATCAAACACCCCAAAGGCAATGTCGTTATCGATGGTGGCAATGCGATTGAGGTTGCCATTGATAAACGTGCTCATTGGGGAGCGGTTATTGACGCCTATGATCCGATCATGGATGTGCGCGATAATTGTGTTGATCAATGCCGCTCTGTCGGAGTTGCACCCGAAGACGTGCGGTACGTGGTTCAGTCCCACCTGCACCTGGATCATTCCGGCGCCGTCGGTCGCTTTCCCAATGCCCAGCATATCGTTCAGCGTAGTGAGTATGAGTACGCTTTTGATCCAGACTGGTTTTCAGCGGCTGCCTATATCCGGGCAGATTTTGATCGGCCCGGTCTGGACTGGAAATTTTTAGGCGGAGAATACACAGATAATTTTGATTTGTTTGGTGATGGCGCAATCCGCATGATTTTTACTCCCGGCCATTCGCCGGGACACCAGTCATTTCTGATTACACTACCAAACACAGGCCCGGTTTTGTTGACGATTGATGCGGCGTACACGCTGGATCACTGGGATAACAAAGCATTGCCAGGACTGATTTCTTCTGCGGTTGATGCAGCGCACTCAGTTGCCAAGTTACACAAAATTGCAGAAGACACTGGCGCTTTGGTTGTCACCGGTCACGACCCCGATCACTGGAAGACATTTCGTAAAGCCCCTAACAGTTTTTACGATTGAGAAAAAACACAAGCGTTTTAAGACGCCTGTTTTCTGCCTGCTCCGCAAAGGAGAAGGCCAACAAGACCAGCAAAAATTGGTCGTACACCAATGGAGGAAAAAGTGAAAATTTTAAAAGCCATGACAATGGCCTTATGCGGTTTGGCAATCGGCACGACTGCAATTATGGCCCAGGGACTTGACACTATTGATCAAGATGTTCGCGAACGTCTGTACAATCCGAAAATGATTGATCCCGCCCAGCCTATTGAAGCAAGTATCTACGCTGATTTTAAAGCTAAAAACCCACCACCCTGGACAATTGGCTATGCCAGTTCTTATGCCGGCAACACCTGGCGGGCCAATGCCATGAAGCAGTTGCAGGAAGTTATTATCCCGCGCTGGAAAAAACTGGGTCTGATCAAGGAAGTGATTGTCACTCAATCCAATCTCAAGGATGCAACACAAATCCAGCAGATGCGCCAGCTCGTAAACCAGGGCGTCGATGCGATTATCGTGTGCTGTTCAAACCCAACAGCGCTGAACCAGACTGTCAAATACGCTTATGATAAAGGTGTTCCCACATTTTCTTTGACGGGTTATCTCACCTCGCCATATGCAGTGAATACATCAGTGAACTATCAACAAGCCGGCTTTGATGTGGGCAAATGGATGGCTGATGAACTCAATGGTAAAGGCAACGTTCTGGTGGTTGAAGGCATTCCGGGAACGTCCGCTTCTGACAGTCAGGACCGTGGCGTTAAAGCGGGACTGGCGACCGCATCAGGTATCAAAGTTGTTGGCAGTATTGCTGGCATGTGGACGGACCAGGTTGCCCAGGGCGCGGTGCAAAAATGGCTGGCTACACACCCTGGCAAACTTGACGGCATCGTGGTTCAATCGGCTGCTGAAATGGGCGTTTTACGTGCCGTTGCACAATCCGGGCGCGGTAATATCCCGGTAGCTATCGGTGGTGAACTGGGAGCTTTGTGCTTCTGGCGCAATAATCCCGATTATATTTCAGGTGCTATTCAGACATGGCCACCACAAGATGAGATGGAACTGATTTGGGATGTAATGATGCGCACCCTGCAAGGTCAAGGACCCAAGGTTCAATCCATCATGGTTGATACGGTTACAGTAACCCGGGACGATGTCCTCAAACTGGTCAAAAAAGATTGCAATCCCAACAGCCCCAACTGGCTGCCTGTCGGCAAAGAAGCCTGGGGCGGCAAGGCCTATCTGGACAAATTCTTCATTCGTCCAGCTGACCCTGCAGCCTACAAGCCTTAAATCATAAACTCGGGCCACCCCTCGGGGTGGTCCGATCCATAAGGAGATAAAAACCTTGGGCCTGGACCACGCACATAAGGGCAAAGCCAAGACTGCTCCCGTCACGATTTCGGTCACCAATGTCTCCAAGTTTTTTGGCCCGACCCGTGCTCTGGATGGCTGCAGTTTTTCTGCGCGCGCGGGTGAAATTCACGCTATTGTCGGTGGCAATGGCTGTGGAAAAAGCACGCTGGCCAAGATTATTTCCGGCGTTTTACCCATTGATCAGGGTCGGTTTTCGATCCTTGGCGAAACACCTTCCACTCCGGCTGAATCCCGGGTAATTGGAATTGCAACCGTTTATCAAGAGGTGCTGGTTGCTGATGAAAGCACGGTTATGGACAATTTGTTCATGGGATCAGACGCGCTTTTTTCTGCAAGCATACCCTTTAGCGAAAAAGTAAAACACTCCGCCACCATGATGCAGGAACTGACCGGTGAGGAGATCGATCCCTTTGCTCTGGTGGGAACGCTACCGCTGGGTATCAAGCAATGGATCACCATTGGACGGGCCTTGCTCAGACATCCCAAAGTTCTCATTTTAGATGAATCCTCAGCGGCACTGGATTTTGACAGCACGGAACGTCTTTTTACCAAAATGCGTGAGCTGCGCGATAATGGCACCACCGTCCTCATTGTCACGCACAGGATTGCCGAGTTGATCCGCATATCTGACCGCGCAACAGTTTTAAGAGATGGCCGCGATGTCGGTGTTTTGGAGAAGTCCGAAATTACTGAAAAGAACCTGCTGGAACTGATGACTGGCGAAGATCAAGATGAGGACCATCATCTGACGGCACCCCAGTCGGTCGATCACGAGGTCATCATGCGGGCCAGTGATCTGCAGGTCTGGCCTGGTTCCAAGCCGCTGGATTTTGATTTGCTAAAGGGCGAAATTGTTGGAATAGCCGGGTTGGATGGCCACGGACAAGATGAATTTGTACGAATATTGGCGGGAATCCAGCCCCCGGCATCGGGACATCTCCATGTGAGCGATCGCAGCGGCGATTTCCAACCCATAAAAAACCTGAGCGATGCCACCGATCACAGGGTTGTCTATGTTTCCGGCGATCGCAAACGCGAAGGCGTTTTCGATGCCTTGAGCATATTCGAAAACATGTTGATGCCGCTCTATCGCGAAAAACACCGCGCCGGAAAACTGGCGATTATTGACTGGGCCACCCTGGGTGCCATTTTCAAACGTGAAGCCGAAAACCTGATGATAAAATTCGGCGTGCGCGATGACAAGATTACGTCTTTGTCTGGCGGCAACCAGCAAAAAGTTTTGATCGGGCGCGGATTTGCCATGCGCCCGGATATCATTGTTTTGAACGATCCGGCACGCGGCATTGATGTTGGAACCAAAACCGAACTTTACAAGCATTTGCGAGCCTTCGCTGAAAGCGGTAAATCGGTGATTTACATGTCGAGCGAACTGGAGGAATTCATCGGCTTTGCCACCCGGGTTCTGGTTTTTCGCGATGGGGGTCTTTTCGATACGTTTGACCGTGAAAATGTTGATGCCAAAAGGATACTTGAGGCCATGTTTGGTCAAACAGATGGAGCCGGTCCAGACAGTGGCGAACATCCATCACCAACACAGGCAGTTGAAACTGATCAAACGCCGAGTGCGCCTGAGACTGACAGTAAAGTCATTGCGCCCAGTTTTCAGGATGAAAAAGAAATCTACCCGCAACACATGATTGCAAACATCAAAATTATAGAATTTGATGCCGATGGTCAGGCTCTCAATCGGGAGGGGCGATGACGGATTTAACCGCAAAAACAACTGAAGTGCATACGGATGAAGAGCGCGCCAGCGGTGGAACCTCTAATCCCTATTTGCTGGTGCCGATCTCGGTCTTGTTTATCCTGTTGATTATTGCTGTCATTCGCTCGCCTTCATTGATCTCCAGCGCTGGTATTGGCAGCGCCATCATTGTTTCCGCCCCGCTTATTCTTGCAACCTATGCTTTGATGGCCAATGCAATTTCCGGCAGGGGAACGGTCGATCTTTCTGTCGGGCCGCTGATTGGCTTTATCAATGTGACAATGATTCAACTGGTGGCAAACGGCTATATCAGCTCACCGGTTTCCATCTTTATTTTTGCAGTTGCTCTTGGCATGGCTTATCAGTTGTTGATGGGCCTGATCATTATTTACATCAGGGTTCAGCCCATTATTGTTTCGCTTAGCGGGTTTCTGGCATTATCCGGGATCAATCTGGTTATTCTACCGCGCCCCGGTGGTCTGGCACCCGAATGGATGTTGGACTGGGGCAGTGGAACGACAATTTTTTCGCCGGTTTTAATCATCCTGATTGTGGCAACGCTGGCCTGGTTGTTGTTTACCCAAACGGCGTTCTACACACATTTGCGTCTTATGGGATCGGACGAACGCGCTGCCTATACCAGCGGTGTTCCCATCACCATTGTTCGCCTCGGCGCCCATGCAATTGCCGGTATGTTCAGTGGTCTTGCAGCGATTACCTTCACCTCACTGATCAGCTCAGGCGACCCCAGTCAGGGGACAACATATACGTTGATTGCGATCACTGCCGTTGTTCTTGGCGGCACCTCGCTTGCCGGTGGTCGCGGCAGTGTTATCGGCTCGTTATTTGGCGCATTGAACTTGTATTTGATTACCTATGTGCTGGCGACCTTCAATTTTGGCGCCGTACAAAGTTTTGTCACCGATCTGGCTTATGGTGCCATCCTGGTGGCTTCTTTATTGTTGACACTGGCCCTGCCGTTTATCCAGCGACATATCAGGAATTTTTCACCCTTGCTGTATTTCGTCGCCTTGTCGGTGATCGTCTTCGGCGTCATTTTGCATAATACATTTGATTATGATGGTCTAAAATCAATTCAACCGGTTCTCCTCATGACCGGGCCGCTGGAAGCGGCTGGAACAAGCGCCATCAACCTGGTTTCGCCGGGCTATGCCAGGCCCCTGATTTTT
Source organism: uncultured Hyphomicrobiales bacterium (assembly GCA_964549055.1). Classification (GTDB taxonomy): domain Bacteria; phylum Pseudomonadota; class Alphaproteobacteria; order Rhizobiales; family JAJFHR01; genus JAJFHR01. The sequence goes on from CAZJUF010000002.1 coordinate 16,168, forward strand.
GCAGCATTGCTGATAATTGTCATCCCTGTTTTATTGCGTGTGCTGGTCTCCCAGTCGAGCCGCAAGGATATAGGTCCATTGCTGGTGGTTGTGGTGGCAGCTCTGGTCTTGCTTGGTGGTTACCTGTTGAGCCGTGGTCCAGAACTACCGGACAGCGGCGCTAAAACGGAGGACGTTCGATGAGCCTCCGCGTGACTGACAGGCAAAATGGCAATCTGCTGGCAAAGCTGATCGGTCTGGTCTTGGCCATCGGGTTAACAGCCGTCGGCGTTGTTCTGGGTTTTGTCCAGGGTCTGCCGGCCCAGCAGGTGATATTATATGCCGTTGCCACATTTGCCCTGTCAGCCTGGGCGTGGAAATTCTATCTCCAGCAGTTTCATACCCAAAACACCGCCGCCCGAGAAGAAGACGGACCGGGAGAATTGCGTCAGGCCTGGGAAAAATACCGTCTTGGCGTCTTGGGGTTTGTCATTCTACTGGCCGGTTTTTTAATCCTGTCCCTGACGGTTGAAGGGTTCTTCAATGTCTGGAATGTGGTGTCCGGCCTGATTTTACTGGCGATAATTGTTCTGACCATTACGGTTGGAAAGTTTGTTTCCGAGAATAAAAGCGCATTTATCGGGCTCATGGTACTCATCGGTCTGTTTACCATTGGCGCTATGAATATTGAAGGATTTGCGTCTGCAGTAAACATTAAATCAATATTGCTTTTTGCAGCATTTCTTGGACTGGCCTGCGTTGGACAAACACTTGTTTCGCTTCTCGGCGGGCTTGATCTTTCGATACCATTTGTAATCGGTTCAGCCAATGTCGGCCTGCTCTATATGATCAGTCTTGGCGTTCCTCCGTGGTTGGCAGTTATACTGATATTACTCCTGGGCGCTATTATTGGAGCCATTAACGGTATTCTCAGTTTCAGACTACAGGGGCAGGCGTTAATTCTGACACTTGGCACCGGGTTTGCCATTTCCGGCGGCACGCAGATCATAACCTCTATCGGTACCGCCTATAGTGGCAATGTATTTGGCACAGTTCCCAAATGGCTTAGCAATCTTTCGGCAATGAACGGAGTAACTTTTGGGCTACCGTTTCCACCCGTGATTGCGATCTGGGCTCTGGTTGCAATTGTTTTGATTGTTGGCATGCGAAACACGGTTTACGGGCGCTATCTATACGCTCTGGGGGTCAATCGCACGTCAGCCAGGCGCATATCAATTTCCGAGCGCGTCTATTGGGTGGCAATGTATTCTCTCAGTGGCTTGTTTTCCGCCCTCACCGGCGCTCTGCTTTTAGGCTGGAGCGGCGGCGGCTTTATCGGTGTTGGCGATCCCTATCTCTTCATGACGCTTGCGGCTGTTGTTGTGGGGGGAACATCGTTACTTGGCGGGGTTGGCGGCTATGGCTTTACCGTGATTGGTGTGCTGGTTTTACAGGTCCTGACCTCGTTTTTGGTGGGGATTGGTCTCAACTTTGAGTGGCAACAGTTTATCTTTGGGATCCTGATCCTGCCAATGGTGGCGCTCTATGCGCGCTCGCCCCACATACGCACACAGATTTAAAGGAAAAAAGATGATCACGAGACATATGATGAATGCAGGGGGATTGTTGTGAACACTTCGGTCATGCAAACCATAGACCTCACAGGTGCAAGTTATTCGGCAGCACTATTGGGAATGATTGCAGCAAGCATTCTTTTGTTTTTGGGAACAGGCTGGGTTCGTCATGGCTGGAAATTGCCGGTTGCTCTTTGTGGCATAGCAACCCTGATTGGTGTGCTGGTGCTGTTTGAAGCCCGTGCTGTCTGGCTCGACACCCAACAGGTGCCACTGGTCTATCACTATGCCGGGTGGATTATTTCGATGCCCGTACAGATCCTCGCCCTGTTCTTTTTTGCCCGCCAGTCCGGTTCGGTTCCCGTTGCCCTGTTCTGGCGTTTTGTGGTGATCTCTGTGTTGATGGTGCTGGTGCGCTACTTGGGCGAAGCCGGCTATATGCATGCAACACTCAGCTTCCTGATCGGCATCGTCTTCTGGCTCTATATTTTGGGCGAATTGTTCTTCGGACGCATGGATGAGGTTGTATCGAACGCCGGCAGTGCTGCGGTTCAAAGAGGTTATTTCTGGTTACGATTAATCGTAACCGTGGGGTGGGCAATCTATCCACTGGGGAATTTTATTACCAGCTTCAGCGGTTATGTCGATGCCGGCGGTTTAAGCATAACGTACAATATCGCTGATTTTCTAAACCGCATTGCCTTTGGCCTAGCGATATTGGCAACAGCAATTCTAGCCTCACGGGAGGACGCCGATGAAAAAGTGTAACTGCACGTCATTGCGGCGATGTGATCAATTAAAAAATAGATGGAGTTCATACGATGAACGGCGCTGATATTATTGCAATCATCATTCTGGCGGCAATTGTTATTGCCGTTCTCGCCTACCTGCTGCATTGGCTCTATCGCCATTCGACCAAGGATGTATCTTTTGTTCGAACCGGTTTTGGCGGTGAAAAAGTTGTCATGGGCGGCGGCTCCCTGGTTTTGCCAATTGTGCATGATCTAACCGAGGTGAACATGAACACCTTGCGACTGGAAGTCGTCCGGGCACGGGAAAAGTCTTTGATCACCAAAGACCGGATGCGGGTCGAACTTGATGTGGAATTTTTTGTTCGCGTCATTCCGACCCAGGACGCCGTAGCGACGGCTGCGCGCACTCTGGGCAACCGTACGATGAGGCCGGAAAGCCTGAGAGATCTTATTCAGGGCCGTTTTGTCGATGCCATGGGGGCGGTCGCCGCCACCATGGGAATGGAAGAAATTCACGAAAATCGTTCTGAATTTATCAAGGCAATCAAAAAAGAAGTTGCTGACAGCCTGACCTCAAACGGCCTTGAACTGGAAACCGTGTCTTTAACCTCGCTTGAACAGACTGATATCAGCTTGTTCAACCCGGACAACACGTTTGATGCGGAAGGCCTGACCCGCCTCACCGAAGAAATTGAGAAACGCAAGAAAAAGCGCAACGACATTGAACAGGATACAATGATTGCGATCCGCAAGAAAAACCTCGAATCAGAAAAACTTGCGCTGAACATCAAACGCGAAAGCGAATATGCGCGCCTTGCCGAAGATAGCGAAGTTGCTGTGCGCCGGGCTCAACAAAAATCCGAAGTCGAGCAGATGAACGCTGCCAAAGAACGTGAGATAGAAACATCACGCATCAAGGAGCGCAAGGAGGTCGAGCGCGAACGCATCGCCATGGAACAGGAACTGGAGGCGCTGGAAATCCAGCGGCAGCAGGCGCGCGAGCTTGAAGAACAAGCCCGTGAGATTGCCGTTTCACAAAAATCCAAGGAACGTTCTGAAGCGGAAACATTGTCGGAAGCAGCCCGCGCCAAAATGATTGAGGCCAAGGAAAAGTCTCTGACGGTGCGTGATGCAGAAATTGCCAATCGCCGTAAACTGGTTGAACTGGTGGCGGCCACTCAGGAAGCTGAACGCGAAGCAATTGGTCTGAAGACGCTTGCCGAAGCAGAAAAAGTTGCCGCCAGGGACCGCGCTGAGGCGGATAAGATCGAAGTTGCTGCCTTGCAGGTGCGTTATAAAGTTGAAGCCGATGGCAAGCGGGCCTTGAACGAGGCTGAAAATATTCGTTCAGATGCCAACCGTAAAAGTGCACTGCACCAGAAACTGGTTGAACAACTGCCCGATATTATCCGTGAAAGCGTCAAACCGATGGAGAATATCGATGAAATCAAGATCCTCCATGTGGAAGGCCTGCCGGGACTTTCCAGCACCCGTGGGTCTGAGGGACAAGGCGGTGATGGCGGCAGCGAAACAGGTTCGTCAACTGAGGGGAACCTTGCTGACCAGGTGGTGAATTCGGCCCTGCGCTATCGCTCCCAGGCACCATTTGTCGACACACTGTTAAGTGAAATCGGAATGAGTGGTGAAAATATCCACCGCATGGAAGGGCTGCAGGACCTATCAAAGATTGTGTACACCGAACCGGGCGAAGCTCAACCGGCAAAGCAATCAGCTCCGAAATCAAAAAGAAAGCCATCGGTCCGCAAACCAAAGAGCAAAAAATAGCGATCCCTGAACGGATCATAGTCTCTGCCTTTGCACGCTATCATCATAAGGATTCCTTTGTTGGTCAATGAGAGAAAATTAGAACGCGGGATCATTGTATTCTGTAATTGGGCGGTTTTCGGAATTATCGGCCTGACTTTCCTGCTCGAAGGAGTGGCTACAGATGCCTATCTCACCGGTCTTGCCGGGATCATTGGAATTGTTGCCGGGTTCATTGGCCACATGGTGATCAACGTTGTTTTCGACCAGGCCTTTAGCTTGGGCGAGACAGCTCTGGGGCTGGCGGTTTTTGCAATCAGCATTCTGACATTCATTTTAAACTGGATTTTTGTCGGCCTTTCAAAAACTGATTTTTTAATTGGTTTGACGTTGCTGAGCATTCTGGTGACGGGGTTTTTCGTCTATCTGTCGACGCGATACGGAATTCGTGGTGCCTTCAACCGCTTTGATGTGAAGTCGCAACGACGTTCAAGGCGGAAAGGATGAACCTTTCTGATTCAATGGTCTGGCTGATGCTGTTTTTATTCCTCTATGGAATTGTGACACTCTACTGGGCGCGACTGGCTTCTGGTTTTAACCGCCAGGGCAACAGTTTTTTTCACGCCGATGGCGCCCTTGCCCCGTGGATGACCGCGCTCACAATGGCGGGAGCAAGTGTCTCTGGATGGATTGTGCTGGGTTTTCCGCAAATGATAGCCGTCCACGGGTTTGGATTTGCTGTTCTGGGAGTGGCCGGTATCGTCCTGCCGCTTACCGGTGTTCTGTTTTTCAAACGACAGTGGGAGCTCGCCCGGCGATATGGTTTTGTCAGCCAGGGCGAGATTTTTCGCGGCTATTATGGCGGCCACGGACTGGCGGTGATATCCGTCATCATTGCGGTGATATTTGCTGTCGGTTTTACCGGCATGCAATTGCGCGCGTTAAGTTTGGTTTTGTCGCAAATTTCAGGCGGAGAAACTCCCGCTTCCACCTTCGTCTGGTTAATCGCGCTTTTCCTTTTTGCCTATTGCGTCATTGGCGGCATGCGTGCGGTCGGCTATCTGGGATCCTTACAGGCAGTGTTGCTGGGACTGGCGATTTTCGGCCTTGGTATTGCGGTGATTGTGTCGACGTCAGGGTTTGTTGCCTTGAACCAGCAATTGGCGACATTGGCGCAAGATGATCAAATGCTGGCCCGGCGTTTGTTTGAGGTCAGCGGAGTTATTCAATTTACCTCAGGAATTGGTGCTGATGTGCCGGTGGCAAGTCAGTGGACATCTGTGATGATCTTAAGCACGGCTCTGGCATTGTTGGGTTTCCAGGCAACACCCATGGCAACTCAATTAATCCTCAGCACCCGCAACGCAAACGGTTTTGCTGCCGGGCAGACCTGGGTGATGGCGGGATTTTTTGGGGCTTTGGTGGTTTTCGCAATTGTCCTGATAGGTGCTGCAGGTATTGATAATGCATCGCAAGGCAATACCATCCAGGAGCTATTAAGTGACCTATCGGCAAAATCTCCCTGGTTTGTCGCCGCCATTGCTGTCGGACTGGTTGCATCAGTGCAAATTATCGCCGGTCTGAGCCTGGTTACCGCCGCCGGTGGCCTTGTGCGCGACATCTATATTCCCTTTTTCCACAAAGGGCTGGAGGCAAACCAAGCGGTTCTGTACGCACGGGTTGTTATCGGGTTGCTGTTGCTGACAAGTGTTCTGCTGGCGATTTTACTACCCGTTGGCCTCTCGGCAATTGGTGCGATTGCTCTGCCGGCAGCGTTTCAGCTGTGGCCGGCATTAATTGGTGTTTGCTGGTTTAAAATCATCTCCCGGCAGGCGGCGACTACAGGGGCGGCTATTGGAATTTTCGCCGTATTGATTACCGATAGTCTGGGGGCAAATATCCTTGGCTTTCTGGGGCTGGAATTACCCTGGGGCCGCTGGCCCTGGACCATTCATTCGGCGGCCTGGGGAATGTTTTTCAACCTGCTGGCTGTCATTACAATTTCAGCGATTACTCAAGGCCGGGGACATTCCAGCCAGGCATCGCAAATGCAAAAGTTCCTGTTTTCCCAGTCCAACCGCAAAGCCAAAAGCCGTGCCCTTAAACCAGCGGCATGGTCGGCTGTTCTGGCCTGGTTTTTTCTGGCATTGGGCCCCGGTGTTGTGCTTGGAAACGTTGCCTTTGGACCAGCCGGTGGTGGCTTTGATGCCTGGATAGTGGGAATGCCATCTCTATGGGCATGGACCCTGCTGTTTTGGGTTCTGGGCGTTTTTCTAATCTGGTTTTTATCTTATAAACTGGAGTTTGCAACCGCACCTGTTGCAACCATCATACCCATAGAACAGGCTCCGCGCCTGTTGCCCCAGAACACTAAAATGCAAGGCAAAGAACTTGTCACCCTGGTTTGGTCAATCGCCGGTCTGGCTGGTGTCATTGCACTTACCGTGTGGATTTTCGGTTAAATGATTTTTCGGAGGAAAATATGAATCAGTTTAATTTCAACACCACCCCCAGCATCCTGTTTGGCTCCGGGCGGTTATCGCAATTGGGAGAGATTTTCAAAGCCACAATCGGCACCCGGGTTTTGCTGGTGACTGATCCCGGCATGCTGGCCACCGGTATTGTTGATCGCGGCCTTGAGGCTTTAAAAAGTGCTGGTGTGGACGTCACATTGTTCAGTGATGTAAAGGCTGACCCGCCCGAAGCGATTATTCTGGAAGCCACCCGGATGGCTATTGATAGTGATGTTGATGGCATTATAGGTCTTGGTGGCGGATCTTCCCTGGACGTGGCAAAACTGGCAGCCCTTCTGGCGCCGGGTACAGAAGAGCTGAAAGATGCATATGGTGTCGGCAACGCCAAGGGTCCGCGATTGCCCCTGATCCTGGTGCCAACCACGGCTGGAACCGGCTCTGAAGTGACACCGGTATCTATTGTGACCACCGGTGCCAGTGAAAAAATGGGTGTTGTTTCACCGATTATTCTGCCCGACATTGCCTTGCTTGATCCTGAACTGACGCTTGGTCTGCCACCGCATATTACTGCGGCTACGGGTATTGATGCGATGGTACACGCGATTGAGGCCTATGCGTCGAGCAACCCCAACAACAATCCGATTTCACGTAATCTGGCCACCGATGCATTGCGTCTCATGGGAGCGGCTCTGGAAACCGCTGTGCATGATGGCTCTGATGTTAAAGCGCGCTCTGACATGTTGCTGGGATCAATGCTGGCCGGTCAGGCTTTTGCCAATTCGCCAGTTGCTGCGGTTCACGCACTGGCCTATCCGATTGGTGGACATTTTCATGTGCCTCATGGTTTGTCGAACGCGCTGATCCTGCCGTATGTATTACGCTTCAACACCAAGGTTGCACCACAACCTTACGCAGAAATGGCGCCCTATGCATTTCCTGATCTGGTTAACCTGCAGGGACAAGAACGCGCAGAAGCTTTTTGTGAGGCCATGGCGGACCTTTCAAAACGGTGCGGATTGCAACAGACATTGCGGGAAATGGATATTCCAAAGGACTTTCTGCCCAAACTGGCCAGTGATGCCATGAACCAGACCCGGTTACTGGTCAACAATCCCAGAGAAGTTGGTGAGGCTGACGCCTTGTCTATTTATGAGGCCGCCTGGTAGGCGCATTACAAAGGAAATTTGAATGTTAAATCTAAACGATCCCTCATTACTGGAGACGCGCTCTTATATTGACGGGCAATGGATTGAAGGTGAAAAAACCACCGAAGTGCGCAATCCGGCAACCAATGAGGTGATTGCAAAAGTTGCTAACCTTGGTGTGTCCGAGACAACAAAAGCCATTGATTCAGCCTACGCCGTGCAAAAATCATGGGCCGCGAAAACCGCCAAGGAGCGCTGCGCGATCCTGTTGAAATGGCAGAACCTTATGCTGGAAAACACGGAAGATCTGGCACAAATTCTAACCGCCGAAATGGGCAAACCGATTGCTGAAGCCCGCGGTGAAATTGCTTATGGTGCAAGCTTCATCCAGTGGTTCGCAGAAGAAGCGCGCCGCGTTTACGGCGATACAATTCCCGGCCATCAGGTTGACAAACGCATCCTTGTCCTGCGTCAGCCCATCGGAGTGGTTGCCTCTATAACGCCGTGGAATTTCCCCAACGCCATGATCGCGCGCAAAGTAGCTCCTGCACTGGCGGCAGGGTGTACGTTCGTTGCCCGCCCGGCAGTGCTAACCCCACTTTCAGCAACCGCCATGGCGGTGCTTGGTGAGCGCGCCGGTATACCCGCTGGCGTTTTCAACGTGGTCACAAGCGAAGATTCGACAGGCGTCGGCAAAGAGCTTTGCACCAATCCCAAAGTGCGAAAACTGACGTTTACCGGATCTACCCGTGTCGGATCGATTTTGATGCAACAGTGCGCCGGCGATATCAAAAAATTGAGCCTTGAGCTGGGAGGCAATGCCCCGTTTATCGTCTTTGACGATGCCGATCTTGATAAGGCGGTTGAAGGCGCTCTGATTGCCAAATTCAGAAACTCGGGCCAGACATGTGTCTGTGCCAACCGGATTTATGTTCAGGCAAGCGTTTATGACAAATTTGCTGAAAAATTGACAACGGCCATAGCCGGGCTGAAAGTTGGCAATGGCGCTGAAGAAGGCAATCAGATCGGCCCGATGATTGAAAAGGCAGGCCTCGACAAGGTTGAAGAACACCTCAAGGACGCACTCGACAAAGGTGCGAAAATTGCCACCGGCGGACAGCGAAATGCGGCCGGGGATTTGTTTTTCGACGCCACGGTTTTGACCGGAGTTACCTCGGATATGTTAATGGCGCGCGAGGAAACCTTCGGCCCTCTGGCACCGCTGTTTAAGTTTGAGAGCGATGATGAAGTCATCGAGATGGCCAATGACACCGAATTTGGCCTGGCGTCATATTTCTATGCCAACGACCTCTCCCGCGTCTGGAAAGTTATGGAGGAGCTGGAATATGGCATGGTCGGCGTCAATACCGGGTTGATTTCAACCGCCGAAGCACCCTTCGGCGGCGTCAAGCAATCAGGCCTTGGACGCGAAGGATCTAAATACGGCATGGATGATTATCTGGAAATGAAATACGTATGTCTCAGTGTTTAAACAAAGTCTGAAATGGCCAATGATAGGTAATGTCACGTTAAAACTAAGTGCGTTTATTTCAGCACGACATTAGCCTTGGAAGATAAAATTCTGGAGTAAAAACCGCCCAAGTATCACCCCTTTTCTCTCTTTCACCATACGCTTGGAAAATTTCCAATATATTGGTTACATCTTGACGTCAGAGGAAATCAAACCTGCTCTATCGCCTTTAACACTTTTGGTGGCGTAAGCGGAAGATGGCTCATGGTCGCACCGATCGCATTTTCAACCGCATTGGCAACAGCAGCCGGTGCTGAAATCAATGGTGGCTCACCAACACCTCTGACCCCGTAAGGATGATTGGGATTGGGAACTTCAATCATCACAGTATCAATCATTGGAACGTCAGAGGCCACCGGCATGCGGTAATCAAGAAAACCGGCATTTTGCAACTGGCCCTTGTCATTATAAATATATTCTTCGTTCAGCGCCCAGCCGATACCCTGGACAGCCGCACCCTGCATTTGGCCTTCAACATAATCAGGCGAAATAGCCCGGCCCACATCCTGAAAAGCGGTGTAGCGAATGGGAGCTACAAAACCCGTTTGCGGATCAATTTCCACATCAACCAGTTGAACAGAAAAAGCAGCCCCCTGCCCGCTCGCATTGATTTCCGAATGCCCGGCTATTGGACCGACTGTTCCCGGAGCCATTTTCGCCAGCTCCTTCAGGTTCAATGGTTTGATGTCATCGGCTGTGGACTTCACGGGCCGGGCCAAACCAGCCTCCCAGCTTACCTCATCAACAGGTACCTGCCATTTTTTAGCCGCCACTGCGCGTAATTTATCAATCACCATGCGGGTGGCGTTGATGACCGCCATGCCGGTTGCATAGGTGGTTCGGCTTCCGGCTGTCTGGTAGCTGTAGGCTATGCTTGCCGTATCTGCAATGACCGTATTTATGAGATCAAGATCAATCCCCAGTTCCTCGGCCGCCATCACCCGCATTGACGAGCGCGACCCGCCAATATCCGGGCTGCCGGTGGCCAGTGAAATCGTCCCGTCATCGAGAACACTGATTGATGCACTGCTCAGACCACCGCCATGCATCCAGTAGCCCAGCGCCAGACCGCGACCCTGATGGAGTTTAAGCGCTGCCGAATAATGTTCATGAGATTTTACCTTTTGCAAAACCTCGATCAGGCCGATAGGACCATTGTATTTCACACCCAGCAGACTTTCACAGCCTTCGCTGACCGCATTTTTCAGGCGAATATCAACGCCATCCATACCCAGGCGCGCGGCAAGTTCATTGATGACACTTTCAACAGCAAAGGCCGCCATCGGTGCGCCCGGTGCCCGGTAGGCAGCAACTTTGGGCCGGTTTACACACACGTCATAGGTTGTAACCTCAACATTGGCGATGGTATAGGCTGAAAAGAAACTATCGGTGGCGCGCACAAGCGGTGCACCCTTAAAGGCACCGGCCTGTATCCACGAATGTGCTTGTGCAGCCGTAATTGTACCGTCTTTCCTGACCCCCATTTTAATTCGGGTGCGCGTGCCAGAAGCCGGTCCTGAAGCGCGAAAAACCTCTGATCTTGACATCACCATGCGAACCGGCCGCCCGGTCAGTTGTGACAGGCGGATGGCCACCGGCTCACCATAGATTGTGGTTTTTCCACCAAAGCCACCGCCGATTTCCGACGCCGTGACCCGGAGTTTTGACAGTTCCATTTTCAAGACACCGGCAATCAGCCCGCGAGCGATAAAATGCCCTTGTGTTGATGTCCACAGCTCAACATTACCATCTTCCGAGCTTGTGGCGATGCAGGCCAGAGGCTCGATATAGCCCTGATGAACCGGTTGGGAGGAGAACTCGCGTTCAATAATAATATCAGCTTGCCCGAAACCTTTTTCCAGATCTCCGCGTTGCCCGCCATAGCTCCGTGCAAGGTTGGATGGCGCGTCATGTTCGGGGGTGCTGCCCGCTGTGTATTGATCCTCATGCAACAAGGGGGCATCAGGCTCACAGGCTTCAAGGGGATCAAGAACATGGGGCAATACCTGATATTCAACCACAATCAACCTCACCGCCTGGCGGGCAATGGCAGCACTGGTGGCAGCAACCGCAGCGACGGCATGACCGTCATATAAAACTTTTTCCCGTGCCATAACGTTGCGTGAAATATCGTGAAAGTCATTGATGACGGGCGGATAAGGGGGCTTGGATAATGGGTGATCTGGAATATCCGCACTGGTTATGATTGCTTTGACACCGGCGAGCGCTGCCGCCTTGCTCACATCAATCGACAGGATTTTGGCATGGGCATGAGGGCTGCGTAAAATCTCTGCGTGAAGCATTCCTGCCATGAGCAGGTCATCTCCATAGCGCGCCCGACCGGTTACCTTATCGACGCCATCCGGGCGCGCAGTGTTTTTGCCGACCCAGCGGAAATTGGTTTTGGTTCTGCCATCAGCCATACTCAGTTTTTCCTCATTTCAGCGGCAGCATCCAAAACAGCGCGCACAATTTTATCATAACCGGTACAGCGACACAGGTTCCCGGCCAGACCAAAGCGTACTTCGCTCTCCGTCGGGTCCGGGTTTTTTTCCAGCAACACCTTGGCCATGTTAAGAATTCCCGGCGTGCAGATGCCACATTGCAGAGCGGCATGATCCAGAAATTTTTGTTGCAGGGGGTGCAGTTTTTCACCTTTTGCCATGCCTTCAATAGTGTCAATACGCGCACCATTCATTTCCACGCCCAATACCAGACAGGCATTGACAGCACGACCATTGAAAATAACCGTGCAGGCACCGCAATCCCCGGTGCCGCAGCCGTTTTTGGTTCCGGTCATGCGCAGTTCACTTCGCAGAACATCCAGCACCGTCTGCTCCGTTCGGCAGGTAAATTCAACCTCATCACCATTGATATTTGCTGTTACCAAATGCCTCGTCATCAATTTTTCTCCGCTCTTTCCCGCGCATCTTTTAGGCGCGACAGACCATCAACCAGCCGCCTTCACCAAAGCCCCGACATCACTTACATTATTCAGTGTTGCAACCAAAGCAATCAATTCTGCTGTCTTGTCTGGCCCCAATACAGGTATAACCAGTGCGTCAAATTTACCTGCCAGCCGTTTCCATTGCAAATCCGCGTCCGGCTCAGGCATGCCGACATCAGCTTCAGAACTTAAAACCCGCCCGTCCGTCAACCTGAGGGTAACCATGGCAGCCGTTCGGGTCATGTTTGCGCACAGATCAAGAACAACGCGGTCTCTGGCCTTGATGTAGCGCTCATCGATGGCATTTGTGGTGCAATATGTGCCAAGAGAGCCGGTATCAACGCCATCAAGCGCCATTGCGGCCAGATGTTGAATAGAAAATTTAATCTCCAATCCGCTAGCCGGATGGGGAATACAGCAAACTGAAGAATGGGTTGACTTGACCTTCAGCGTTGCAACCTCAACGTTGTCCAATGAGAATTCATGTTCCTTGCGCAACGCCTGTATCGCATTCAATGTTGAATGGGTGAGGTAGCACGCGGCGTGGTATTTATAGAGCATTTCTTCCACCGCATAAGCTGTAGCGTCATCGCGGCGAATGGGCCCGGCTTTAAAACCCGGCACCTGGGCCTGGGCAAAACCCTGTGGCCCCTCAATTGAACAATCACTGGCAGTGAACCCGCGCGCGGCAAGTCTGGCGGCCATCAACCCGTTCATGGCAGCTTTTCCGGCGTGGTAAGGTTTGGTCATGGTGCCGAAATTCACCTTGAGGCCGGAAGCCTGCGAGGCGGCTATGCTCAATGCGTGAGTGGTTGCAACACCATCCAGCCCCATAAGACGGGCGCACGCTGCTGCGGCTCCAAATGTTCCCATGGTGCCGGTTGCGTGAAACCCGGCCTCGTAATGGCCGTCATCACACATTTCTCCCAGAGCGCATCCAACCTCCGTACCAATAATAAATGCGGTGAGAACATCGCGCCCGCTTGCGCCCAAAAACTCGCCAAGAGCCAATGTGGCCGGGGCAATACAAGTGGTTGGATGGCCATGCAGGCGAAAGTGAACATCATCATAATCCAGAGCATGCGCCGCCGTGCCATTAATCAGTGCGGCATTATGAAGGCTGGCGCTGCGGCCAGATGCAATCAATGTACTCGCCCCATCGCAGGCGTTGCCGGCAAATTCCTCGCGCATGATTTCCATCGCCGGCTCGCCCTGCCCGGCAATGGCGCAGCCGATGCAATCGAGGATTGCGTGCCTGGCAAAATCATAAGCACGCACTGGAATGTCATCGGCATCAAGATTTGCCACCCAGCTTGCCGCCTGAGTAGTCACCGGGAAATTGATTTTCTTATTTTCGGTCATATCATCTTTCCCTCCTTCAACTGGTCAATCTCATCGCTGGAAAAGCCCAGTTCGGCCAACAACTCATCATTGTGTTGCCCCAGCGCCGGCGGCGGTCTGCTCGTTTTGACTGCCATGCCGTCAAGCTTGATGCCAGTGCGGGCCATGCGCACATCGCGGCCGACACCGGGCACATTTTCAAAGGTGCCAATCATCTCTCTGTCGGCTATTTGCGGCTGCGCCAAAGCTTCTGGAACACTTAACACAATCCCGGCTGGAACACCCGCCTGGTTCAATTCATCAACCCACACAGCCGCCCCTTTGCCGATCATCGCCTGCTCGAGAATTTCCGTCAGCACCTCGCGATTGTCTATCCGCGCCCGGCGGGTAGAAAACCGGGGATCGTTTAATATCTCAGGCCTGCCAACTACACGGCACACAGCTTCAAATTGTTCCTGCTTGTTGGCGGCAATATTAATAAGGCCATCGCCGGTTTGAAAAGCCCCTGACGGACTGGCAGTGAAATTATCATTACCGCGCGGCTCAGGCGCTTTATCCGCCATCAGAAAATCTGAAATCGCCCACCCCATGGATGCCATTACCGCCTCCAGCATCGACA
>CAZJUF010000003.1:0-30071 GCA_964549055.1 uncultured Hyphomicrobiales bacterium
CAATCACCATAGCACCCAAAAGAATCGGACGCGACAATAATGTGTGATATTGGACCTGAAATCTGTTCGCTGGCAAGCCTGCTTTACGTGCGGTCTCGATAAATCTGGGAAGTTGCCAAAAAGAAATCTCCGCCGGATCGCTTAAACTGTCCGAAACCTGCTTGGCGGTTAAGAAGGTATCCAGGCGGACAGTGTTACGCTTGACGGGTTTTGAATCTCCATTGGTGACCCAGGCTTGCGTCAGACTCCAAAACCCATCATACAATTCAGCAATCGGTGCCTCAATACGTTCATAGAACGCCTCGTCCGTGTTGAATTTCCAGACGGTTATATTTTTTAGCAATACCCCACCCAGTTCCGTTTTTCCGGCATGAATGATCGAAGATCCCTCATTACTCCTTTGTTTAAGCCACAACCCGGCTTTGGCACGCGACAGCATACTGCTTTCTGATCTGAAATATTCCACTTCAAGACGCTGGGAGGTTTTATTCAAACTGGCACCAAGTGGGCTCAAAGCTGTTACAGCAAAAATACCGATTAAAACCGCAATTACGATGGGAGGGGTTAGAAACTGCCAGATTGAAAGACCCGATGAGCGTGCAATGACCAGTTCCTGGCGTCGGTTGAGCTTTAAAAAAGCGAACATTGATCCGAACAAAACAGCAAAAGGGAGTACTTTTTCCGACAGAACCGGCAATCGAAACAATGCCAGTGTGAGGGCTTCATACAGGCCAAATTTTTCATTGATTTGCCCGCGCCGTAACAGCTCAACAATATCTATGAACAGGATCATCACCAGAAAAATGGCGTAAGTCGATAGGATCGCATAGAAAGTTTGCCCGGCAATATAACGCGAAAGGATGCGGCGACTTGTCATATGTATCAGACCTTAACCGGCATCGGGGATTAGAGCTTGCGAGCGCCTGTTGCGCAAAAACGAACCGACCTGATTTAGGTTAATGTAAAAAAGCGTTATCATAATGACCAATAACGGTAACCCATACACCAGCAACACGGCCCAATCCTTTTTTGCGGTCAAATTGGTAAACGCAAGACCAAGTCCACGCACTATTGCCACGGTTGAAATCGCCAGTAAAATCCGGATAATCTGTCCCTGGCGTGCTGTTTGGGCATCGGCGAGGAAAGCCAGTGCAATCAGCGTGAAAACCAGTGGATAAATTATCGAAGTTAAACGGCTATGCAATTCAGAACGAATTTTCCCCGGAAAAGTAAGATAGTAAGGGTCCGTTGGATCAGGGTCAATCAGATCGCCTAAAAATTTCTCCTTTGGTTTTAAATAGAATATCTCTGCCTCCGGTGATAATCCAGACAAGTCATAAGAATACTTGGTAAAGGCAACAAGATTGGTTTTTTCCGCGCTCTCGGCCCGGCGCTGGGTGCTACCATCGTAAAACACCATAAAATTTCCAGCCTCGTTTTCAACCAATGTACTTCGCTTGGCGACAATTGTGATCTGTTCCGCCAGATTGCGTTTGTCGTGAATTATCACGCCTAACATGTCATTATTTTGATCACGTTCACGAAAATATATTGTAACCCCTTTCAGGGGTGAGAAAAACTTTCCGGGTTGCAACAGATTAGCTAACAGATCGGCGCGGATTTGTGTGATTTCCGTCCGTAAAATCTGTAAACTTTTTGGCATTACGTAAGCATTGACGATACCGACAAGAACGGTAACCAGCAGGCTTGCCAGAATAAACGGACGCACAATTTTCCATTTACCCGACCCCGCCGCATAAATCACCGCAAGTTCACTGTCCTGGTTCATACGGTTGAGGGTATAAATGCAGGCGATCAGCAGGCCAATAGGGGCGACGAGACCGGCAAGGTTGGGAATGAACAAAAGAGAAAGCCGGAAAAATATACCAGCCCCCTGGCCTTGCAGAATAATCAGGTCGAGCAGTCGCGTAGCCTGTGTCAGCCAGGCAATAGCAGTTATAATAACCGTGGCCATAACAAAGGGAAACATGATCTGCAGGAATATGTAGCGACTTAAAAGGTTCATATTCTGTTGCGATGCCCGTGCGTAAGCCAATTCAAATTTGTCAAAACTCCCCCTGGCAGGCAAACTCCCCAATCATATGCTAAAATCATATACCTAACGTCTGTTCATGGCAGTAATTGGACGTAAACATGCTTTAGGAATCCTTTACACCACAGCCAGCACACTGGCAAAAAAGGCCCGTCAATTCCTGTAAGATATCCCAACCCGGCGATTCCCGGTCAGCTTTGCTTCTTACAGAAATTAAATAAGTCTGATAAAAGGCGTGTCACGCCCTCAATTCAATGTCAAATAAAGGTTGAACACCATATGAAAATCACATTCTCCGCCCTGTCTATACCTAAAAAAGGCTCCGTAGTCGTCCTTGCCGGTAAAGACAACAAGCTAGGGATTATCGCCCAAGGTCTTGATGATAGTAGTGATGGTGCTCTGACCCGGGCAATGAAGGCGGCTAAATTCAAGGCAGAGCAGGGGAAATTCCTCGAAGTTCTTGCACCCGCCCACCTTAAGCTGGATCGTATTATTATCGCTGGCATCAGCAGTGATGATGAGCTCAGCCTGCACGATTGGGAGCGTTTTGGCGGCGGTCTTCATGGTAAACTTGCAGCGTCTAAATCCCAGGCTGTGACTTTGGTTCTGGAAAATACCGGCGATGATGAGATTTCATCCCCGGCTGTCGCGCGCGCCATTCATGGAGCCTTTTTGCGCAGTTACACATTTGACCGCTACAAGGGTGAAATTAAGGGTGGCAAAAAGAAAAAAGACAAAAACCACAGCGACAATAACTCAAAATCACCGGATAGTCTGGCTGTTCAGTGCGAAAAACCCGCTGTTGTCCGCAAAATCTATGCCGATCTCGACGGTCTTGGCTCCGGCGTTTTTGTTGCCCGTGATCTGGTCAACGAACCGGCAAATATTCTATATCCAGCCGAGTTTGCAGCCCGCGCCAAAAAGCTGGCCAAGCTTGGGGTGAAGGTTGAGGTTCTCAGCGAAAAGCAAATGGAAAAACTGGGAATGCATGCGCTTTTGGGCGTGGGGATGGGAAGTGTCAGGGATTCATCCCTCGTGGTCATGCAATGGAATGGTGGGCCGAAAACCCAAAAACCCATCGCCTTTGTCGGCAAGGGCGTTACTTTTGATACCGGTGGTATTTCTTTGAAACCCGGCGCTGGTATGGGCGACATGAAGGGTGACATGGGCGGGGCTGGTTGCGTTACCGGCCTGATGCATGCCCTGGCTGCGCGCAAAGCCAAAGCCAATGTGATTGGCGTTATAGCCCTGGCCGAAAACATGCCCGATGCGGCTGCCCAGCGCCCCGGTGATGTTGTCACCTCCATGTCGGGTCAGACCATTGAAATACTCAACACCGATGCCGAGGGGCGTCTGGTTCTGGCCGATGCGCTGTGGTACACACAAAAACGTTTCAAGCCGCAGTTTATGATAAATCTCGCCACCCTGACCGGAGCCATTCTGGTTGCCCTGGGGCAGAACCATGCCGGATTATTCTCCAACAACGATGAACTGTCGCAAAGAATAACCGACGCCGGCCTGACCACAGGAGAAAAGGTCTGGCGCATGCCGTTGGGGCCTGAGTATGACAAGATGATCGACTGCGACATTGCCAACATGAAGAATATTGGTGGCCGTTATGCCGGATCAATCACAGCGGCGCAGTTTTTACAGCGTTTTGTCAATGATGTGCCCTGGGCCCATCTTGATATTGCCGGTACTGCCATGAATTCGCCAAAAAGTGAAATCAACCGCAGCTGGGCCTCGGGCTATGGTGTGCGCCTGTTGAACCAGCTTGTTGCCGATCATTACGAAAAATGACGGAGGTTTTATTCTATCACCTTGAGCGTTCACCGCTTGAGCGCGTTTTGCCGGAATTGCTGGAAAAATGCCTCGAGCGCGACTGGCGTGTGATCATTCAGGCAGGATCACGCGAGCGGGTGGAAGCGCTTGATGCCAGCCTGTGGACCTATAGTGAAGCGTCATTCTTGCCGCACGGAACCGATTATCAGGATAATCCACAAGATCAGCCTATCTTGCTAACGATAGATAAAGACAACAAGAATGACGCTCACATACGGTTTTTGGTTGATGGCGCCGACACAGATGATGTCTCAGGCTATATACGCGCGATATATATGTTCAATGGCCGTGAGGAAGAAGCTTTGAACAATGCCAGAAAACAATGGAAAGCATACAAAGGCAGCGACCATGAGCTCACTTACTGGGCGCAGAACGAAACTGGAAAATGGCAGAAAAAGGCTTAGGCAATGCAACTGAAATATCGTCTTTTAACCGGTGTCGACGACCGTTCCTTTTGTGAAAAAGTATCTCTTGCTCTTGAGGAGGGCTACGTGCTTCACGGCTCGCCCACCATGACTTTCAACGGTCAGAGTATTATTGTTGCCCAGGCCGTCATTTTGCCTGAATGATGGAGCTTTTTCAGACATATGACGAAGATGGCAACGCTTTAGAGCTGGTCGAAAGATCACAGGTGCATCGCCTTGGCCTGTGGCATCGCTCGTCAATCATCACCCTTTTTCATCCCGACGGGCGTATGTATGTGCAAAAACGCGCGGCCTGCAAAGACCTCTATGAAAACCTGTTTGATCACAGTGTTGGCGAACATTTAATCCCCGGAGAAAGCCATATTGAAGCCGCCCATCGCGGTTTACGCGAAGAACTCGGAATAGAAGCTGTTGAACTTGAACCGGTGGGAGAACAACGCCGCCTGTGTACCGAAATCCCCGAACACGGTATCCGGGACAATGAATTTCAGCAGCATTTCAAAGGTGTCTATGAAGGCGACATCCACCTTGACCCCCAGGAGGTGTCTGAAATTCGCTTGCTCACACTGGAACAATTGCTTTCAACGATTGAGCGTGAACCCGGGATATTCACGCCCTGGTTTGAAAGTGATCTGATGGCATTTGGGTTCCTACCCTAAGAGAGGACATCTGGCTTGCTGTTTAATTCTCAAACGTTCCTGGTGTTGTTCCTTCCCGTCGTGGTCGCCTCCTTCTGGTTGTTGGCCCGCTACCGCCACAGCGGCCATCCGGGGTTTCGTCTGTTGCTGTTGTTGGCGTCCTGGGTGTTCTATGCCTATTGGGATATCCGGCTGCTGCCATTGTTGCTGGCGTCAATTGCCGTCAATTATATGTTGATTTCAATTCTGGTGAAATCACCCGGTCCCAGGAAACATTTCCTGTTCATCGGTATCGCCCTCAACTTAAGTGTTCTGGGATTTTTCAAGTATTTCAATTTCTTCGTCGAGAACCTGCCATCCTCCTTCGGGTTTGATGTCGACAGGTTCAATATTGTTCTGCCGCTGGCCATATCGTTTTTCACCTTCCAGCAGATTTCAGCGCTGGTCGATGCCACACGGGAAAAATTCCATCGCCAGAATTTTCTCGACTATGCGCTGTTTGTCTCGTTCTTCCCGCAGCTGATTGCCGGGCCTATCGTCCGGCATGACGAGTTGGTGCCGCAATTGCAAACCATGCCCGACCGGCGTGACATTGACACTAAAATAGCCCGCGGGCTTCTGCTCCTGACCCTGGGGCTGGTGAAAAAAGTTTTCATCGCTGACAATCTCGCCCAAATTGCCAATCCCCTGTTTGATGCGTCTCTTAAAGCCGGGTTGCCTATTGTCGATGCCTGGATTGCAACCTTTGCCTTTGGTTTTCAGATTTACTTTGATTTTTCCGGTTATTCCGACATGGCGCTGGGGTTGGCCTTGATGTTCGGCATTGTCCTGCCGGTCAATTTCAAAGCCCCATATAAATCCCAATCCCTCACAGATTTCTGGCGCACCTGGCACATTACGCTGTCATCCTTCCTGCGCGATTACCTCTACATACCCCTTGGCGGCAGCCGCCATGGTCCCACACGCCGGGCATTGGCTGTAGCAGCAACCATGCTGCTGGGTGGGTTGTGGCATGGCGCAGGCTGGAATTTTATTATCTGGGGCGGGTTACACGGCGCTGGCATAGCCATCAATCAGATCTGGCGTCGTTTGGGATATAACCTGTGGCCGCTCATCGGCTGGGCGTTGACGTTCATATTTGTAATGATCACTTTTTTGATTTTCAGAGCCGAAAGTGCAACATCAATTTATAATTTGTTGATGTCGGTTATTGGACTGGCACAGCCCGAAGTTCCGTGGAGATTTTCCCTTGATGGTTTGCAGATTACCGTACTTGTGGCAGCCTTCATTATTGCTCTGGGCCTGCCGGAACCTTATGAAATAAGCCAGCGTCAATTTTGGAAAACCCCATGGCTCGCCACCGGAGCTGCCGTGCTTCTGGTGGCAATTATTATCTATCTTGGAGGATCCTTTGAACAGGAATTCATCTATTTTCAGTTCTAGCTCCTATGTCAAACGCTTCGTTTTGACGGCGGCAGGTATGCTGGTGGTTGCGATATTGTTCGTGGCAATTATCGACCCCAACAACACGCTTGCCTTGAGCCCGCCATTTGAGCGCTACCCTGCTGCCACCAACCAGAGGTTTTCCTATCCATCTATTGCACGTTCGAAAGCGTTTGACAGTCTGATTTTAGGCACGTCAACCACGCGCATGCTGGAGCCCGCCAACCTTGACAAAAGTCTCAATGTCAACCTGGCAAACCTCTCGATGAATTCGGCAACCTGGTGGGAACAGGAGCAGATATTCAACCTGTTTTTACGCAACCATAAACAACCCCGGTTGATAATCTGGGGGATTGATACAATTTGGTGCAGCCCCGACAAGCCCGGTCCGCGGTTGACGCAGAGAAAATTTCCCGAATGGTTGTATGATGAAAACAGCTGGAATGACTATTTCCATATCCTCAATTTCAAAGCCTTTGAGCGTGCGGGCAAACAGGTTGGAATTCTTCTCGGGCTGCGTCAGCCCAACTATGGCCGGGACGGTTACAGAAGCCTGAACAAGAAGGGCACGCCATACGATCTTGCCAAAGCCCGGCGCAAAATCTACGGACAAGCTACACCGATCGCACCGGCTAAAGCTCTCGACGAACCGGCAATTGATGCAGCTGTACGAGAAAACTGGCAGTTCCCGAACCTCAAAACTCTCGACAAGCTGATCACGAAGGTAGACGGCAATACGCGGGTGGTTTTGATGATGGTGCCCTACCATCAAAATTCACTCGGCGCTCCCAATGGCGCAACGATGCTGAAATATGAAGAATGCAAAAAGCGGGTGTTTAAACTGTCAGACAAGTTGCAGAATATCGACGTCATCGACTTCATGTTTCGCTCAAGCTTCACCAATGAAGACAAAAACTACTGGGATCCCCTGCATTTCAATGAGCAAGGTGCCAAACAGATTGAAGACAGTCTTGTAGATTTCATCGCCAAAGGAAAACCCGCCTCGAAAATCTATCGTACTTCTGTCAAACCCCGCCAAGGCGGCGATAAATCCTAGTTCCGGGACGGCCATCCACCTTCAGCCCATATTTTCTCTGCGCCTTTTTTATGCCAGCGCGCGTTGCCGGGCCAATGCGGCCATCGGCTTCGCCAACATTAAATCCGTTTTTATTGAGCAGTTTTTGCAGGTGCAATCGTTGTTTGCGCGTGAGGCCGGGGTCATTGGTGGGCCAGGGCTTTACGAAAGGTTTTCTGCCGCGCAGGCGATCAGACAGGTGCGATATCGACAAGGCGTATGAGATTGCCACATTGTAGGAATAAATAGCATTGAAATTGCGAAACACCAGAAACGCTGGCCCCTTTTTGCCCGCTGGCAGGATGAGACCGGCTCTTCTTTTACCCGACAATCTCTTGCCATTAATCCTGACCAGACCGCGCTTGCGCCAGGTGGTGAGGGAGGCTTTGCGTTTTCGCCCCCAACGCCCGCGGTAATTCTTTGGTATCCTGACCTCATAGCCCCAGGTCTGGCCGGTGCGCCAACCGGCTTTTTTCAAAAAATTAGCGGTTGAAGCCAGCGCATCCGGCACCGAGTTAACCAGATCGCGACGGCCGTTCCTGTCAAAATCCACCGCCAGACGTTTGTAAGTGGACGGCATAAACTGGGTCTGGCCAAAGGCTCCGGCCCACGAGCCTTTGAGATCGGAAAGTTTTATATCACCACGGCTGACCAGTTGCAGGGCAATGATCAACTCGCGTTTGAACAGTTTCGCCCGTCGATTGCCACCGCAGACGAGATTGGCAAGCGAATGCGGGGTAAAAAAGTCACCGCGAAACTTGCCATAATCGCTTTCAACCCCCCAAAGGGCAGTAACAAAATAACGATTAACGCCATATTTTTTTTCAACAGCTTTTAGCGTGCGACTATATTTTTTCAACATCGCCTTGCCATCACGGATGCGCTTGGCATCGACCAGAAAAGCCATGTAATCCCAGATATAGGTAATTTTCTCGGGCTGACGGCGCGAAAACCGGGCGACTTTTTCATCATACTTGACGTTGGCCAATGCCAGGTTGGCCACATCGCGGCTGACACCAGCCTTTATCGCTGCACGTTTAAGGCCCGCCACACAGGATTTCAGCGAGGCGGAAGCCGGCTGAAATGTAAAAATCACGCCATACAGGGCAAACAGGAAGATGAAAAAACGATGGCGCTTGGTCATGTTGAAATTCCTGATACGGTGTAATGTTTGTACGGATTAAACGGCTATCATACTCAAATTTGTGCCACCTTTTCGCGGGCTTCTTCGTATGTCTGCGACAGGGCCAGCCAGTCTTCTTCTTTTTGCTCTTTGCTTTTTACCAGAAGCCCGCGTGATTTGGATAGGTCTTCGGCTTTTTTCGGGTCATCGGTATAAAGTGAGCTGTCACCGAGTTTTAAGTCCAGTGCTTCAATTTCTCCGGTAATTTTGGCCACATCATTTTCGGCCCTGGCCACCTTGTTTTTCAACGGTGCCAGTTGTTCGCGCAACCTTGCGCGCTCCTTGCGGCGTTCGGCTTTGTCTTTGACCTTCGGCTGAAGTGCTGCTTCCCCCTCCGGGCCATCTTCCGGTCTTGCCCGTTTTTTCTTCACCGAACTCTCAGAGATGATTAAAGAGCGATATTCTTCAAGATCGCCATCGAAAGGTTTGACGGAACCCTTATCGACCAGCCACAGACGATCAACACACGCTTCGAGCAGATGCTGGTCATGGCTGATCAGGATTAACGCGCCGCCATAATCATTAAGCGCATGGATCAGGGCTTCGCGACTGTCCACATCGAGATGATTGGTAGGTTCATCAAAAATCATCAGGTGCGGCGAGAAAAACCCGGTAATGGCAAACAACAACCGCGCCTTTTCACCGCCTGACAGGTTTTCTGCGAATGAATTCTGCAAATTTATACCAAAACCATATGACCCCAGCCGGGCGCGAACAGAGGCTTCGCTGGCATCAGGCATAAACTGGCGCAAATGATCATAGGGCGTTTGCCGGGCATGGAGTTCATCCAGCTGATGTTGGGCAAAATAGCCGCTGATCAGCTTTTTTGATTTATAAACATCACCCACAAGCGGCTTCAGCTTGCCCATGAGCAATTTAGCCAGCGTCGATTTGCCGTTACCGTTTGCGCCCAGAAGACCAATGCGGTCATCATGATCAACGCGCAAATTAAGATCGCTCAACACCGGCTTGCCAACCTCGTATCCCGCTTGTGCATGTTCCACCCGGATCAACGGGCTGGCCAGCAGCCTTTCGGGTGTAGGGAAATTGAAGGAGGCTACCCGGCCTTCAATCTGCGCTGCAATCGGCTTCATTCGCGCCAGAGCTTTCAGGCGTGATTGTGCCTGCCGCGCCTTGTTGGCCTGAGCCCGGAAACGGTTGATAAAGCTTTCCATGTGGCGGCGCACATCATCCTGCTTTTTCTTCAGTTTCAGCTGCAACGCCTGACGTTCACGTAAAGTGCGTTCAAACTGGTCATAGCCGCCCTGATACAGCGTCAGTTTGGTATCATCAAGGTGGACGATTTCGGTCACGCACTTGTTCAGCAACTCGCGGTCATGAGAGATAATGACGACGGTGTAGGGATAGCGCTGGAGATATAATTCAAGCCAGATGGTGCCTTCAAGATCGAGATAGTTTGTCGGCTCATCCAGCAGCAGAATATCAGGTTCGGCAAACAGAGCCGCCGCCAGTGCCACGCGCATGCGCCAGCCGCCGGAAAATTCGCTGCAAGCCCTGAGTTGCGCTGCGTGATCAAAGCCTAACCCGTGCAGGATGGTAGCGGCCCGTGAGGGGGCACCATGAGCATTTATGTCCACCAGACGCAATTGTATATCCGAAATTCGTTCGGGATCGGTGGCAACTTCTGCTTCTGCCAGCAGGTTGATGCGTTCCTTGTCAGCTGCCAGAACCGTATCGAGCAAACTGGTGTCATCTCCCGGTGCTTCCTGGGCAACCCCGCCGATCGATGCATTTCTCGGCGCTGAGACGGAGCCGTCGTCAGAGGCCAACTCGCCCTGGATCATGCGAAAAAGGGTGGTTTTGCCTGAGCCGTTGCGACCGACCAGCCCGACCTTGTGGCCGGGAGGAATGGCCACAGTTGCGTCATCAAAGAGAAGGCGCTCGCCCATTCTGAAAGTTAGTCCGTTAATATGAAGCATAGGGTAGTTGGGCCTGCCATAAAACTGCGCGATTCAAATTCTGGCGCTGTATATCATGAGTTGGCGCGCGCGTAATAAGAAAATGTATCTTGAATGCCCCTTAAGGGATGGTTATAAGCCCTCGAAGCAATTTTGATTGCCCCATTTTTTATCACACTCAGAAGGACGTTGTCGCATGTCACTTGAGCGGACATTTTCCATTATCAAACCCGATGCCACCCGCCGCAATCTCACCGGCAAGATTATTGCCAAATTTGAAGATGCAGGTCTTCGCGTTGTCGCTTCCAAGCGCATCCAGTTAAGCAAAGATCAGGCTGAAGGCTTTTATGGTGTTCACAAAGAACGGCCATTTTTTAACGACCTTGTTGCTTTCATGATTTCCGGCCCTGTCGTCGTTCAGGTGCTTGAAGGTGAAAATGCTGTTGCCAAAAACCGCGAAGTTATGGGTGCAACCAACCCGGCTGACGCCGATGCCGGAACCATCCGCAAGGAATTTGCCGAATCAATCGAAGCAAATTCAGTGCATGGATCAGATGCGCCTGAAACCGCAAAAGAAGAAATCGCATTTTTCTTCTCCGATGATGAAATCGTCGGTTGATTTTGTGAAGTATTGGGTGTGGT
Source organism: uncultured Hyphomicrobiales bacterium (assembly GCA_964549055.1). GTDB lineage: Bacteria > Pseudomonadota > Alphaproteobacteria > Rhizobiales > JAJFHR01 > JAJFHR01. Next base: position 11,221 of record CAZJUF010000003.1, read on the forward strand.
ATCACGCTTATGTCCGATACCTCTAAAATTCACAATTCCACCTGTCCTCACGACTGCCCCTCCGTTTGCGCTCTGGAAGTGGAAGTGCTGGACGCGAAAACAATTGGCCGTGTGCGAGGCGCACGCGGCCAAACCTATACTGATGGCATCGTCTGCGAAAAAGTGGCGCGTTATTCCGAGCGTATTCACCACCGCGACCGCTTGTTGTATCCCTTAAAACGCACCGGTGCCAAAGGTTCGGGCGCATTTACGCGCGTCACCTGGGATCAGGCGATGGCGCAAACAGCGCAAGCCCTGTTAAAGGCCGAAGCCGAGTTTGGTGCCGAAAGTGTGTGGCCATACTTTTACGCCGGCACCATGGGCCACATCATGCGCGATGGCATTGAAAGACTGCGCAATGTTAAAAAATATTCGCGCCAGCATTCAACCGTTTGCGTCACTCTGTCTCAGGCGGGATTTTTAGCCGGTACCGGTAAACTTGCCGGACCGGACCCGCGCGAAATCGCCCACGCTGACGTGGTGGTGATCTGGGGCACAAATCCCGTGCACACGCAAGTCAACCTGATGAGCCACGTCATCAAGGCGCGTAAGAAAAACGGCACCAAAATCGTCGTTGTTGACGTCTATGAAAACCCGACCATGGCACAGGCCGATCTGGGCCTCTGCGTTAATCCGGGCAGTGATGGTGCGCTTGCCTGCGCGGTAATGCACATTCTGTTTCGTGATGGATTGGCAGATAAAGATTATCTTTTAAAATACAGCGATTACCCGATTGAGTTCGAGCAACATCTAAAGAATAAAACGCCAGAATGGGCCGCACAAATCACCGGATTATCGGTTGGGGAAATCGAAGAATTCGCAAAGCTGCTTGGCACCAACAAGCGCAGTTATTTACGTCTGGGTTACGGTTTCACCCGCTCGCGCAATGGTGCGGTAAACATGCATGCCGCAGCGTCGATTGCCACGGTTCTGGGCGCGTGGCAGCATAAGGGTGGCGGCGCTTTTCACGGCAACAATCACATATATCACTGGGATAAAACCCTGATTGAAGGCCTTGATGTGCGTGACAAATCGGTGCGCATTCTCGATCAGGCCCGCATTGGTGCCATTCTCACCCACGATGCCGATGATCTGGGTGAGGGACCGCCGGTCAAGGCCCTGTTCATTCAAAACACCAACCCCATGGTGATTGCGCCTGAACAGGAAAAGGTAAAACAGGGCTTTGCCCGCGAGGACCTGTTCACCTGTGTGCATGAGCAATTTATGACCGAAACCGCATTGATGGCCGATATAATTCTGCCAGCGACAATGTTTCTCGAACATGATGATCACTATCAGGGCGGGGGTCATCAACACATATCGCTTGGCCCCAAGATTATCGACGCCCCGGGTGAATGCCGCAGCAATCACGATGTCTTAAGTGATCTGGCCAGGCGGGTGGGGGCGAAGCATCGCGGCTTTGATATGACCTCGCGAGAGATTACAGCCGAGACGCTGGAAAAATCAGGTTGGCGCGGCCTTGAAGACCTCGACCGTGAAAACTGGTTCGACTGTCAGCCGGATTTTGACACAGCGCACTATATAAACGGTTTTGCCCATGACGATGGTAAATTCAAATTCAAACCGGACTGGCATAAAATATCACCGGTTAAACCCGGTGGCCTCGGGCCGGTTGAGAGCATGCCGGAATTTCCCGACTACTGGGACGTGACCGAAAAAGCCGACCACGACCATCCCTTCCGGCTGGTAACGTCACCCTCGCGCGGGTTTTTGAACACATCGTTTAATGAAACCCCGACCTCGCAGCAAAAAGAGGGCAGGCCGACCGCCCTGATCAACCTTGAGGATATGGCCAAACTGAAGATTGCCGAAGGCGCGCAGATTATTCTGGGTAACCAGCGCGGGCAGGTGAGGGTGCATGCGAAAGGATTTGGTGGTGTCAATCGCGGTGTTGTCATCGTTGAAGGACTGCACCCAAATCATGCATTCATTGACGGCAAAGGCATCAATACCCTGACCTCAGCCGATGTCAGTGCCCCTAACGGTGGTGCGCCTTACCATGACACCCATATCTGGGTGCGACCAAAATAACGCGTCGAAAAAACTTTAATAATTTCGCCTCGTGCCGCAGCCAAAAAACGGGCTTGATACCATAGGGAAGTGGGGCCTGTCCGGAATACCTGGCAGTAGGATTTAAACCGTAAATCCAAATTTTTTTAATTCTGTCATCAGATTTTCAGGTGATGTGAAGTGATGTACAGCCATGCCTACGGCTTTGGCACCGGCAATATTTATTTTACTGTCATCAATAAACAAACAATTGGCGGCGTTGAGATTATTACGGCTCAACAGGCATTGATAAATAGCGGCTTCGGGTTTAACCAGTTTTTCTTCCGCTGAAACCACAATGTCAATGAATTGCCGTAAAAACGGGAACCGCTGCTGGACTTCTTTGAAGGTATCCAAAGCAAAATTGGTAATTGCATAAAGCGGAACACCGCTACGCAACAAAGTCTGGTGCAGTTCCATGCTTCCTTCGATGATACCGGGGACCATGTCATGCCATTGGGCCCGAAAGGCCCGGATTTCTGGGGCGTAATGCGGGAAGTCTGCAATCAGCATTTCTTCGGCGTCGGCCCAGCCGCGCCCACGATCCTGTTCTAGATTCCAGGCCCAGAGGCCGGTTTCTTCAAAGAAACTCTCCATGGCATCATCATCGTTAAAAAGCGGGCGATAGACCAGGTGCATATCCCACTTGATCAGGACATTGCCGACATCAAAAACAACAATTTTGGGGTTGGTAGACATGTTTTTTGCGCCACTTCTCAGGGTTTTCCGATTGTTTCTCCACCGGGCGCATCCAGTCTGCGCACCTGATAACCTTCATCCACCAAAGCCTGCATAATGGCCTGTACGTGGTTTTTGTCGCGTGCTTCCAGCATCACATCTAAACTTGCTCCCTTGGCTGGTACATCAAGCAGCATACGGCGATGGGAGACCTCCAGGATATTTGCACCCTGTTTACCTAGCAATGATGAGATCGACCCCAGAACACCGGGACGGTCGGGAATTTGAATGCGCAAGGATACAATGCGGTGTTCGCGGGCGAGTTCGCGGTAAATGATGGAGGCTAGCATGCGTGGGTCAATGTTGCCGCCACACAAAATCAGCCCGACCTTTTTGCCGGTAAAGAGTTCAGGCCGTGCCAGCATGGCAGCCAGACCAGCGGCACCGGCGCCTTCGGCAAGGGTTTTCTGGTGAGAGAGGTAGGCGTGAACGGCTTGCTCGAGATGGCTTTCGGAAACTTCGATTATCTCTTCGGCAAACGCGCGCACATAGGCAATGGTGCGCTCCGTTACATTTTTGACCGCGATGCCTTCAGCAAGCGTCTGGCCACCACAATGGACAGGTTCTCCACGCAAGGTTTGCGACATGGACGCATATAATTCCGCTTCCGCACCATATATTTTGATTTCCGGCTTTATCGCCTTGGCAGCAATAGCATTGCCCGAAAACAATCCACCGCCCCCGATGGGGATCACCAGTACTTCAAGCTCAGGTTTGTCTTCCAGCATTTCCAGCGCAATTGTACCCTGACCGGCTATAATCCGGTCGTCATCATAAGGGTGCACCAGTGTCAGACCTTTGTCTGCTGCAATGGCCAGTGCTGCAGCCTGGGACTCGACCAGTGTTTCGCCTTCGAGAACGGTCGTTGCTCCCAGCGCTTGCGTACTTTCAACTTTGACGAAGGGTGTGTTTTCCGGCATGACGATGGTGGCGGGAATGCCAAGGCGGGCAGCATGATAGGCCACAGCTTGAGCGTGATTACCCGCCGACATGGCAATAACGCCGTCGCGTTTTTCAGCGTCACTCAATGAGACCAGTTTTACAAAAGCCCCGCGCGCCTTAAACGAGCTGGTCACTTGCATATTTTCAAATTTGACGAAAACTTCCGCACCGGTTATCAACGAAAGACCACGTGATTTCATCATTGGCGTCCGGCTAACTTCACCGCGCAAAAGTTGCGCCGCCGCCTGAATGTCTTTTAATTCTATAGTCATTTTCGAAAACCTCGCGTTTTCGCCATGTGGTGACCTTATCACTTGACCTGCGGGTCGAGTATGCGATCAATAACAACAGTTCCATTCACGGTGATAGAAGCCTCTCGCGTTAGGGGCAACCAAAAAATTTAAGGAGTTTAACAATGGCTGAGCAAGTTGCATTTTTGGGTTTGGGGGTTATGGGCTACCCGATGGCGGGCCACCTCGTTGCGGCAGGCCATGAGGTGACAGTCTATAACAGGACCACAGCAAAGGCGGAAAAATGGGCAGAAGAACATGGCGGGTCCTTTAAAGAAACTCCTGCGCAAGCTGCTGAAGGCAAAAGCATAGTCTTTGCCTGTGTTGGTAATGATGATGATTTGCGCGCGATCACCATTGGTGGTGATGGTGCCTTTGACACCATGCAGCCAGGTTCCATATTCGTTGATCACACCACAGCGTCGGCCAACGCCGCACGCGAACTTTATGAGATTGCCAAAGACAAAGGCATCGACTTCATTGACGCGCCGGTTTCAGGCGGACAGGCCGGTGCCGAAAACGGCAAGCTCACAGTGATGTGCGGCGGCGACAGCCTGCCGTATGCCAAAGCAGCACCGCTGATAGATGCTTACGCCCAGCGCTGCGAACTCATGGGCGCATCAGGGGCTGGGCAATTGACAAAAATGGTCAATCAGATCTGTATTGCCGGACTGGTGCAGGGGCTTTCCGAAGCCGTCAATTTTGCCCAGAAAGCCGGTCTTGAAACCGATGCCGTTTTCAATGTTCTGTCCAAGGGGGCGGCGCAATCATGGCAAATGGAAAACCGTCATGAGACCATGGCAAAAGGCGAATTTGAACACGGGTTTGCTGTTGACTGGATGCGCAAGGATCTTGGCATTTGTCTCGAAATGGCCAACAAAATCGGTGCACAATTGCCGGTAACAGCATTGGTTGATCAGTTCTACGCCGATGTTCAGGCCATGGGCGGAAATCGCTGGGATACCTCCAGCCTGCTGGCCCGGATCAGCAAGTAGGATCGTGATGAACTCTGCGTGTGTATAGCAACCCAAAGCGCGCGGCTTTAAAATGGGCGTTGTGCAGCATGAGGGCCGGGTAATTCCTTTTGAGCGGTTTATTCAACCAGCATCAGAAAATTCCAGCTAGCCTTTACTGTTTCACGCGCCCACCATCAATGACACGCAGATGTTTGACAGCTGTGAATTGATTGCCATCGATTTTTTCCAGATTTTCCAGATTTTCCAGATTTTCCAGATTTTCCGGATACATCCCCGAAAACACTTTGAGGGCAGTAGCTTTTTCTCTGGCAGGCGATATCATTCGCAGGCTTGATATTGTATGATGAGAAATCTTTTCCGCGTCATTTCCCACCCATACAGGCTGATTGAAAGCAGCAATACTTCCCAGAACCCGTGGTGGTTTACGCACCGGAGATTTTACCGGTAAAACCAGCATTTCCATGTTGCAGGAACCTTGCTGGCTGGTATGGGCGCCAAAGCCGACAACACCCACAGCACTTTCTTCAATGACACTTTGCAACACGTGGGCAAGGCTGGTGCGGTCCTGGCCATCCCAGAAATCACACATATTCAAGCCACGCAATTCAGTGTCATAATGGTCGCATAATTCGGTACCGGCCAGGGAAAAGGGAAATTTTTCTTTGCCTCTATACTCGAGAAAAAACATCCCCGGCAGCAGCCATTTAATATCACTTGGATTAATTTGATCGCGTCGTGGCGCATTTTCGTCGCCGCGCAACCTGTTCCAGTATTCAAACAATGCACGTGTATTTGTATGTTTCATAATCCTGCCGCCAGACCATGAGGGACATCATGATCTGGCATTTTCCGTCGTTGAACTTAATCTGGTTGTGTCAGTAACAAAGCATATCGCGTGCCAACCGGCCGGGCTGGCATGCCAATGTTTTTAATTGTAAAAAATGGCGAAAAGTAGGGGCTTATGGCCAAAGCTTTGGTTCATTCGTCAAATAAAGTGTGCGAAATAAAGACGGGCAAAACCTTGGTTGTGTCAAATTGAACCAATTTATTGCGCACGATTTATTTTTTTGACAGAATGTTTTCGCAGTTTAATCCATCTTGCGCACGCAGAAGCTGGCGCAGTCGCGTTCGAATTCGCATGAACCTCGCAATTTTCGGATCACCAGCCTTAAGCGCATTCAATTGCGCCTGTACGCGTGTCAGCGCGCCAACCAACTCTCCCCGGTTTACATTTGTTAAAAGTTCCGCACTTGCGGGCACATCGTCAATCAGCGTGGCAAACCCGGAACCGGCAAAGGCTGAAACATTGCCAATTTTATCAAGTGACCATTGAGCGACACCTTTTGCCACATTCGACAACGTGGCCTCTGACCAGGCCTGATCGCCGGTTAGCAATGCTGCGGTGTTAAATGCAATCTGGGTTGCGGCCTCTGCTGCCGCTGTAATCGGTACGCCGCCGAGAACCAGGTCGATGGCGAGGTTGGTTGCTGCCCGGAAACCTGCCTCCTTGGCACTTTTTCCACCATCCATCATCGATTTCATTTCAGCGCCAGCGTTGGCAACTGAAATAACGAATAATGCGCGGTCCAACCCGGAAAGCGAACGGTAGGTATTTCCCATGGAGCCAACGTTCTGGGTCAACATCGAGCGTGCGGCATTAAGGTTGGTGGTGCCGGTGCGGGCCAATGCCGAGGAAACACTTGCCAGACGCGGTAAATGAAGACTGTTGATCTGGACGCCGGTATTGCTCAAGGCCTTGAGCGTGCGAGCAATACGGCGTGCATCTTTTGCCTTGCCGAGTGCGCGCAACTTATCGTTGGCCAGTGTTGTGGCGATGCTTGAAAGCTGGCTTTGAGTGATAACCGCGCCACTTTTCAAAAGCTGTTCAGCTTCGCGCAGGAAAACCTTGAACACTTTTGCGCGTGAGCGTTGCAATCCCTTTGGCAATTTATTCAATCTGCCAATGAGGCCTTGCACCTTTTGCCGCGAGGAATTCAGAGCAGCTAACTGTTTGGCATTGAGGATGGATTCCACCGAGCCGGTCAGATAATCAAGCATGTTTTTATAATCAAGCAGCGTATCGGAAAGGCTTTTGGGATTTGCCGCCGGATCATTGACGCCGGTGTCGGAAATCGCCGCAAGAAAGGCTTCGCGCACATCACCAAAACGATCTCCGGCCTTTGAGATGAATACACCGTCGCCATAACGGCCGAGGCGGCAGCGTTTTTCTTCTGGCGTTTCAGACATAGCCCCCAATATGCCGCGCTGCCATGCCACTTGTTGGGAATCGCTTTGGTTTGATCCACCGCCACACGGTGTTTCACCCAGGGCCCATGTCAATCTGGTGTCAATATTGGCCTGCTGTTTTTCAAGGTCCTGGCGCCACTGTTCCATAAATTGAGACAGGATTTCTTTCCACTTGGCAATATCCGCCCGCTTGGTCTCAATCGCCTTTTTAATCGCCCGGCGCCATGCGTTGTATTGTTTGTTCAAAGACGCTTTGTCTTCAGGCTTTTTTGCCTTGGCCAAGCGTTCAAGTATCGCTTCGCCGGTTGTGGGATACCCCATCTCAGGCACAAAAACCTTGGCTCTGTTGCCCGCTGCGATAAACTCGGCGAGATCGGACTGTTTTTTTTCTATTGCTTTTTGAATGTCGCCGTTGGTGACCGGGTAGCCGAGAGCCTTGCTAAAAGCCTTGTAGGTTCCGCTGCCCCAGGCGGCGCGATCACTTGAAAGCTTTGCTTTTGCCTTGTCCATGACCGATTGGACATAGGTGCGCTCGGCCGGGTAGCCAAAAATTGGAATAAAGAGTTTGAATTTCCCGGCCGAGATTTTCGTGCGTGCCTGCTCCAGTTCCTCGATTTTCTTTGCCAGATAAGCATCAATCTGTTCACCATTAAGCGGATAACCGAGTGGGGTAAGGAAAAACTTTGGCTCACGGCGCGCAGCTGCACCAAGCTTTTTGGCCTCGGCCGCCAGCTGTTTTTGAACGCCGGACCATGAGATTGGATATCCAAGAAACTTGAGAAAAATTTTGATTTCTCCGGCCGCCCAACTGGCCGCACGTTTTTGCCGTTGCGCCCGGTCCGTATTTGCCTGCTGACGCCATTTGTTGATTGTTGTACTCCAGCCGATTTCCTTTTTGAAACCGACAACCTCACCGGCGAAAAGTTTTCGTGCGAGCCTTTGCGCACTACCCAGAAAAATTTCTGCGTCTTTTTCTCTGTTCTCGGCGCGTGCTTTAGCGGCTTTTTGGCGCATATCCGAAATTTTGGCCATGGTATCGCGCCGGATATCTTCAATGGCATCCAGCATGTGCTGTATTTTTATGTCGCGGGCTTCCAGATCCTTGTCACGGGCTTCATCAAACCGGGTTTTTGATTGCCTGAGCAAGACTGTAAACCGTCGAATTTTCTCAGTATGCCCGGCAAGTTTGGTTTCATATTCGCCGAGTGCTTTTTGTGCAGCTGCCAGCTTCCCAAGGTAGGGCTTGAGAACCCGTGTGCTGGTTTCCTGGCAGGTTGGATGTTGGGCAGCAGAGCTGGCGTGGACCTCCTGCAGTGAACCAGACACTGTGAGAGCGCAGATGGTTATCCCTGCAAGCAAAGCTTTTTTCATGATGTTCCCCTCAAACCGATTAAAGACAATGCGGCCTGCACCACATTGTGATTGCAACAACACCCCTCACAATCTCATTGAGCATCGATAAAATGCCAGCCATGAAAAAGAAAATCGTTGACCATGATCAATTGTCGGGAATTCAAATACCTTTGTGGCAAATTCAATATGATCCAGAAGGGCTCTAGCCAAATCGAACTTTAGTTCCTATTTTTAGTTTCACCGGCCATTGCCTGCGCGTGTATCTCTCAGTCAAACGGAAACATCATTGCAAAAAAATCCACCAATTTTCAACGTACCGACTGTGGTCTTTGCCTTTATCGCAGTCTTTGTCGGTGTTCATCTGCTGCGCCAGTTTCTGGAGCTTGAAGCCGGTTGGGAGTTTCTTTTAACTTTCGCCTTCATTCCGCAAAGATATGCCGCGGCAGCCGCTGGTCACGCCGGTATGTTTCCCGGTGGCACTGCTGCTGATATCTGGTCGTTCGTAACCTACATGTTCCTGCATGGCAGCTGGACCCACCTTGCCATCAACTCTCTGTGGATGCTGGCGTTTGGCACGCCTTTGGCGGTGAGGTTCGGGGCCTGGAGATTTATCGTATTCAGTTTTGTTCTGGCGGCTGCGGGAGCGGCGCTGCATTTAAGTGTTTATTGGGGAGAGATGGTGCCGGTCGTTGGCGCATCGGCGGCGATTTCAGGACAGATGGCAGCGGTCATTCGTTTTTCCATGACCGGGCCAGCTGATGCGCCTGCGCAACCATTGGCGCGCGTACTCAGCAATCCGCGCGTGCTTATCTTCATTGCCATCTGGTTTGGCATCAATTTTATTTTTGGTATCGGCATTGTAGACGTTACCGGAACCGGTGCTCAAATTGCCTGGGAGGCTCACCTCGGTGGATTTCTGGCAGGGTTATTGCTGTTTCCGTTTTTTGACCCTGTCGCCCGCACCCGTTCTAGCTAGCCATTGCCGGCATTCTGTTCCAGGCATCAAGCGCGGCTATTTTGTAAGCTTCGGCAAGGGTCGGATAATTGAAGGTGTTTTCGACGAAATACTCTAAAGAGCCGTGTAAATTCAATACTGCCTGGCCAATATGGATCAGTTCCGTTGCCCCTTCGCCAACAATATGAACCCCTAAGAGCCTTCTGGTTTTGAGTGAAAACAGCATTTTCATCATGCCGGTATCAATCCCCAGAATTTGCCCGCGTGAGGTTTCGCGAAAGCGCGCAATACCGGTTTCGTAGGGGATACCACGTTCTTTAACTTCTTCTTCCGTCAACCCGATGGTTGAAATCTCCGGCACCGAATATATGCCGTAAGGGAAATATTCCGGTGGCTTGTGGGCGTTATGGCCAAAAGCATGACACGCGGCAATCCGGCCCTGTTCCATGGACGTGGAGGCGAGGCTGGGAAAGCCGATCACATCCCCGGCGGCATAGATATGCGGGACGTCACATTGGAATGTCTGGGGATCAGTGGAAATGCGACCGCGATGATCAACCTCAATACCACATTTATCCAACCCGATACTGTCGGTGGTGCCCATACGTCCAGCTGCAAACAACACCAGATCTGCGCGTATCGTTCGCCCGTCTTCCAGCACAACTTCAGCGCCGTGTTCGCATCGGCGAACTTCGATGGCCTTGGCCCCCAACCGCATCGAAACGCCGCGGTCTCGCAACAGGTTGGTGAAAACGTCAATCAGTTCGCGGTCAATAAAATCGAGAAATGTCGGGCGCGGTTCAATCACCGTAACGGCCACGTCAAGTGCGCTGAATATGGTGGCATATTCAATGCCGATAACGCCGGCACCAATAACCACCATGGATTTGGGAATACTGGGGAGTTCGAGGATTTGATCGCTGTCCAGAATAACTTCCCCGTCAAAGGGAATGTAGTCAGGCCGGAAGGGTTTTGTACCAACAGCCAGAAGAAATTTGTCGGCTGAATATTGGCTCACCTCACCGTCCTCGGAGGTGACGTCGATTGTGTGTGGGTCAACAAAACACGCGGTACCATGAACAGTTTGCACCCGGTTGCGGTTAAACTGGTGTTCCAGCACCTCAACTTCATGGTTGAGCGTTATGTGCAGCCGATTGAGGAGGTCTTTCGCCGTCAGGTTTTCCTTGACCCGGTATGCGCGGCCATAAAACCCGCGTTCTCGCCAGCCTGACAGGTTGAGTACGGTTTCGCGCAACGTTTTGCTGGGAATGGTTCCGGTGTGGACAGAAACACCGCCAACGCGACGGCCTTTGTCTACAACGAGAACGGACTTGTCAATTTTGGCAGCTTGAATGGCAGCCCTGCGGCCTGCCGGGCCAGAACCGATAACGATAAAATCAAAATGTTGCGACATATTTTCAACCCCTGGCGATTGCCCATGATAATGTACACGCAACAAGGTTAAGAAATTCTGCAAGTAAAAGTGTGGTAAAATTGTACGGTTTTAAAAAATTGCTTCCTCGTAAACCTGCTGCCCTCTCACCAGAAGGGCTTTGATACCGGCTTCACCGCTATTAGATACAGCTGCGACAATGCTCAATACTTTTTCGCCACGCAGTTTTTCCAGCCTGGGGCCGTCTCCTTCAGGTATAAAGTATTTTTCCATACCGTAGTTGATTTGCAGCTTTTTAGAGCCGCCAATGCCATTGGATGCGAGGTAGACTTTACCTTTTATGAAAACAACACCGGACCGGTCTTGAGGGCGATTGAAGTTTACCGAAACCGCATTCCATAGGTTGTTGTCAGATTTTTCCAATCCGACATAGATCAGGTTTCCGGTCTTAAAACCACGATCCCCCTCAACATTTGATGTATCAATCCGGCTGATATCGAAGCTCAAAATAACATAATCGCCGCGTAATAAATCGCGCGGGTCAACCGGAACAATGGCAAGTGTTACTTCGCGGCCCTCTCTCAGCAAGGTGACACGGTCCCAGACCATCCAGCCCAGAACAAAGGTTTGAATGAGTGCAATTGCCATCAGCCTTACAGCGATTTTCGCTACAGATTTGCCCGTCATGGATTTGCCTCCATTTCAACAGGAGTTCTTAGAATTCGTTTACGGAAGCGATCGAGCCCGAAGGCCAGCAATATCAAAACGATGCCACCAATGGTGAAAAAGACAAAACTGTTCATCAAGGTGCCAAAGGTTTTGAAGTAAATATACAAGGTTTCAGCAGCAAAGAGCACAAAGCCCAGGTTAACCAGATAGTGATCAGAAACCTTCTGACCAAAGGTAATCAGCCACAGGGAAATTAAAAACAGACATATGGCCAAAGCGATCAGTGTCGCCAATCCAGCCACACCGACAATGCTAAACACTGGTGCAGTGATGCCAACGAGAACAATCCCGAGAATATCTGTGGTCGAATAGCCGGTTTTTTTTCGCCAGATGAAAGACAGCAGAATGCCAGAGCCGACCAGCACAGCAGATCCGCCTAACCAGATACTAAAAAACAAAGGGGCCTCGGCTGTGTTAAATACGGCAAAATAAGAATTGGCCTCCATCGTCTGAACCAGAAAAATCAATGTGACCAGGGCCGAAGCCGCATAATAGGAAAGGGGAGTGGAAAAACTGTCGGGATGATTTTTGTGTAAGTGATAAGCGAAAAACAATGCAATCGTCAGCACAAAGAAAGCCAATGATGCCAGTTGGGAAACAGCACCACCCACGGCCAGCTGATAACTCATGAATACCGTCAACGTCGTCCAGAAACCAAAAGCCAATGTCACCAGATGGTATCCTATTCGCGATCTCAGATAATATGTTGATAGGGCCAACACAGACCAGGCAATGAGGAACGGCCAGTGAAACCTGATATTAAATTCGATAATTTCGAGGCCCGTCCACAAGGTAATCGCGGCAATTGCCATAACCAGAGCGCTGGTGGAACGCGCCAGCAAAGCTGCCACAAGAGCGCCTGCACCAGCCATGAAAATTGCATCGGGATAATGTCCGTCAATGTGATACATCTGGGCAATTAAAACGATGCTGATGGCATAAAACCCGACACCGATAAGCACTGCGGCTTCGTAGAGCCAGAAGGACCCCCGGGCTTGTAACACCACAGCGCCGCCATAGGCTGTCCACATGCCAGCGGCAAGAAGGGCCAACCGCGTACCCTTGGCAATGCCATCCCAGTTGGCGGCAACGAACGCCAGAATACCAAAGCAGATTAAAACCGCTCCCAGGATGGCGATAACCGAAGGCAGGCGATCGACTATTTGGGATGAAGGCAGTTTTTGGACAATTTCTTCAGCCTTGGTTTTGCTGATAACACCTTGTGCGACCCACTTTTCGAGATCACCTTTTAATCTGCGCTGATATTCGAATTCGCGCATAGAAAACTTTCCCTTCAATGGGTAGATGTTGAGCGGGAGCCTGTTATTGAGTGGCCACGATATCTATTCGTTTTTGATCGCCTGATTTGATCGAAAATTCGGCTCTGAAGCGCTGGTCCAGATAGCGTACCACAACAATGTATCTGCCTGCGGCGAAAATACGCTCAGGTGAGGGCTTAACGTTACGCCCGATTTCCGCACCTGAAATATCATAAAAAGTCCAGAATGGCCGGCCCGTTGGCGTGCCGCCTGAAACTGATTTTAATTTGAAACGCGCGCGCCCGGCGCGGTGAACCACAGTTGCGTTGGTTGGTTTTCCAGCCGTCACAACCGCACTCACAGGCACTTTGGCATTGGTTTTGCCCCAGTGGCCTTCAATCAGGTATTCACCCGGTGGCACGCGAACAGTCCCTTCAGCCTGGGCGGTGCTGAAGATTTCACGATAATTACCCTCAGTATCCGCCTTGGCCTCGTAAATTACATAGAGGATCTGTGAGTTCAGTTTTTCAGGAAATCCTTCAATTTTTGAACTCAGGCGCAACGCACCGGCATTGACTATGATGGTTTTTTCCGTCCGCCTGTTGGCGGTAATTTTCACCTCAATGCTGGCTGAGGCGAGACCGTAAGTAGCGGTTACAAAATAATTGCCGGCAGACAGCCACAAGGCGGGCGAACTCTGGGTCAACTGCGCTATCTGTTGACGCTTGCCCTCAAGGCTGACCGCGCCGTTGTAAATAGTGTAGTGCACCTTGTCCTGCAAAATTTCAGCACCAATTGCCGGGCGGGCAAAAAGTTTGAGAAAACCCGCATTAAGATTGAAAACCAGCGCCTTGGTCTTGTTAGCTTCAATCTTGACGGTGCGCTCGATGCTGGCCAGATCGCTTTGAACCTTTAGGCGATAAGTGCCCGCAGGCAGGGTGAAAGTGGGGCGGGCGTTTGAGCTTCTGCTGATTTCGGTGAACTTGCTGCCAACGCCGTCTTGTGCCTGTAAAACTATGTAGGTGGCGCCGTTAATGACAGCCCCGCCAATAGCGGCAACGGATGTAACTTCGAGGTTGCCGGTGCCCGTGCCCGGGTCTGATTGTTCCTCCGGGGGTTGCGTCGCCGTTGAAGTTTCCGCTGGTTGTTCCTGTTTAGGTATATCGGCAGGCAGTGGAGGGGGGGCGGGGATTTTCGGTATCTTTCTGCCCAATCCGAAAAATGCTTCGAGTATCGATGCATCGGTTTCTTCCGGCTTGATGTCTGTTGATGGTTTTTCGGCTATGGGATTATTTTCTGTTCTGGCTTCACTTGCATCCCGGGCCGTTCGTCGCGGGTCAATTTGAGGCGTGGGTACACCGTCACCTGATGCTGTCACAAATACCTGATCAATAGTTTGTCGTATGGCCTGTGGCGTGTTTGCAGCGATATATTTTCCACCGGTGCGTGCTGCCAGCTGGCGCAATGAAGTCATTTCCGCATCACTGGAGCGCAGGGCAATGACATAGATTTTCAGGCCCAGGTTCTCATTTTTTAAATCACGACCCAGTGCGGCAAGGTTTTTATTGCAGGCGTCGAACCCGTCGGTAACCAGAATGATGCTGTTGAACTGCCCCCGACGTTTTTTCAAAACCTCAGCCGCCATTCTGACAGCCTTCACGATCGGCGTCCGCCCTTTGGCGCCAATCGCGTTGATGGATTTCATATACCGTTTGGGCGAGATCGAACCCAGTTTAACAATAAGCTCGATATCATCACAGCCACCGCGGCGATTGCCATAGGTGATAACACCGAGCTGAAAACGCGAACGGACCTGTTTCAAAGTTGGTTCAAGCGCTTTTTTTACCAGTGAAATTTTACTTTTCCGCTCGATCCTCCCCCCCATGGATATGGAGCCGTCAATAATCAGCATTGCATTGTGACGAGAGGCTGCCAGCACGCTGCCTGTGCCCAGGCTGACGCCGATCACAAACAGCGCGGCAAACATGCAGATGCCAAACATGTTGCGATAAAACACAAAATGCCCAGTAAACACGCAGCCCCCTCCAATCAATATGCTGATGACACTGAATTCAGTATTATCAGATTATACCAATTCTCTTTTAATTGTAAGCATTTGAATATAGTTTGGTCCAGGTGAGATTAGCAAAGAAGTTAACCGGAGAGATAAAAATTAATGCCTGATACAATCGAAATGCTGCTGAAAAGACGGTCCACAGTCGCTGCTAACCTCAAAGACCCCGGACCCAACGCAGAACAACTCAAAACCCTGCTTCGTATCGCTGCGCGTGTGCCCGATCATGGCAAGCTTGCACCCTGGCGGTTCATAATCTTTCAAGGCGGCGCCCGTGCTGATTTTGGGCGAATACTGGCTGAAGTCACCAAACGCAACACACCAGAAATCACCGACGAAAGAGTTGAGCTGGAAGCTGCCCGTTTTATGCGCGCACCGGTGATAATTGCGGTCATCTCAAACAGTGAAATACACCCCAAGATACCTCAGTGGGAGCAGGTGCTTTCTGCCGGTGCCGTGTGCCAGAACCTGCTGGTGGCGGCATCTGCCATGGGGTACGCAGCCCAATGGATCACCGAATGGTATGCCTATGATGACGCCGTTCGCGCACCTTTGAAATTGGCCGAACATGAAAAAGTCGCGGGCTTTATCTATATCGGCAGTTCAGATGAAATCCCGGAAGATCGCAGGCGTCCCAACCTTGATGAGCTGATCACTTACTGGAGCGACTAGAGCCTCAGCGTCTGGTGATCTGTGCGGCAATTGTAATGGCAATACCACAAGCTATGACCGCCGCACCGATCCATGTCATGGTGCTGTAGCGTTCGCCCAGAAAAACGGTAGCAGCCAACAGACCAACGGCGGCGGCGATATAACCGATCTGGCTGAGCAACACCGGTCCGCCTTGTTGTTGCAACCGAAAATAGATCGGAAACATCAGGCCTGCGACAAACGCCTGAGCCAGCGCTGCGCCGGGCTCTCTGGCCAGTTCGCTCAAGGGGACTGATCCCTGCGTTGCCAGCAAAATGAACACAAAAACCACGACCGAAAATCCGTGGCTCCAGAATGCCAAAACATCGGGCAGCGCATTTTCGGGCCAGTCCATTGTCCGGTAGATATTTCCGCAGGCTAAAAATACCGGGATTATTGCCGTTGCGATGATCCAGATGGCGGCGGGTGCTTCAGGCGCGCTGCCGCGCGTTATGCTGACAATTGCAGCGCCGATTAAACCCGTTGCAATGCCCAAAACCCCTATCCAGCCCGGTGTTTTTAACCGGAATAAAGCTGCCAGTGCCAGCGTGAAAACGGGCGACGTGGAAAATATCAGCCCGGTAAACCCTGAGCCTGCATGGGGAATTACGCTGAACAGCAAAATATTGGGGATGACGAAGGATATGAGCGCAGAAATCACAACGTAGCGGATCATCCGGCCTTTTGGCACCGCCAGCCGGCGTTTGAGTGCCAGCACCGGTAGCAACATCACACAAACGCCGATAGAAACCACCATCGCCCATAACACCGGTGAAATACCTGCGTCACCGGCAATTTTGCCCAAGGGGAAATTGAAACCGATTAAAACACCGGTGACCAGCAACAGAGCAACCGGGCTTTGTGTGACATTTTTCATGAAGAAAAGGAGCCTGAAAACGCAATGTCATTTAGTCGCATCATACGCTCCTGGCGACCATCGGTTAAGAAAAATAGCCTTGATCGGATGATCAGGACACCGTTCATTCGTCATCAGAAGTTCCTTTACTCTCATGGGTTTTTATCTTAGTTTGATATTAAATATTACTATATAGAATAGTTTGATATCAAATTAAATAGGGTAATAGCTATCGTGCGTCAAGATAAAACAACCGAATTGCGTGACAAAGCCTCATGTGGTCCTTCCATGGCGTCGATCTTGTCGCAATGGCGGCGCGAGCGCCCCGATATTGATGCGTCTCCCATGGCCTTGTGTGGGGAGATTTGGCGGGCGGGTGAAAGGTTGCGTCAGGGCGTTTTGGCAAATCTGTCGGATTACGGCCTCGATCTTGCGGGTTTCGATGTGATCCTGACGCTGCGCCGACAGGGTCGCGGTGAGGCCTTGTCGCCCTCGGCGCTTGCGGGTGAGATGATGCTGTCCACGTCAGCAATGACCAACCGGCTTGATCGTCTGGAAAAGCGCAGGCTGATCAAGCGATCTATCGACCCCCGTGACCGTCGCGGTCTTAAGATTACCCTGTCGGATGAAGGTTTTAAACTTGCCGATGAAATGGTTGTCTCCCATGTCGAAACGGAAGAACGCATGTTATGCCAACTGACGAAATCAGAACGAGACCATCTTCGCGCTCTTCTCACAAAGGTTGGGCTCTGAACCCGGATATTTTGACTTGAAGCAGTCCAGCGGCCTATATAGACACAACCTCCTATATTTAAATAAAAGGTCTGAATATATGTTTTATGATGCGGTTGAGAACAGCCACGGGCTGCCTCACGATCCTTTTAAGGCGCTTGTTGCCCCGCGGCCCATTGGCTGGATTTCCACCATCTCGAAAAGCGGGCAGGTGAACCTTGCTCCCTACAGTTTTTTCAACGGGGTTTCGACCGATCCCAATATCGTCATGTTCGCCAGCGGTGGCCACAAGGACAGTCTCGTAAACGCCGAAGAAACCGGCGAGTTTGTGTGCAGCCTAGCAACCTACGATTTGCGCGATCAAATGAACCAGACGTCAGCCGCACTCGCCCACGGTGAAAACGAAATGGACTTCGCCAACATTGAGGCCGCCGCCTCAAAGCTGGTAGCACCACCACGCGTTGCCGCCAGCCCGGTGTCACTTGAGTGCAAATTTATCCAGACCGTGGAAATGCCGATAAAAAGCAAATCGGGCACCACCTACCACGTGGTTTTTGGTCATGTGATTGGTGTTTACATCAATGATGATGTCATCGTTGACGGCCTCGTCGACATAACAAAAATACGCCCGCTGGCCAGACTGGGCTACCATGATTATTCAGTGGTAGACGAAGTTTTCTCGATTGCCCGTCCGCAGGCTTAGCGCTGCTGGTTTTTAGTAGCGCTCAAGCGGCGCGCGGCCTGCGCTCGGCTTTGCTCGCTAGTCGTTCGCTACGCTCCTCCGGGTGCCTCAATGACAGATTTTTCGTGTGTCATTCGGTGACCGCATGCCAGATTTTCCGTATGGCTCCCGGAGACCACAACGACAGATTATCGCAGTGGCACCGGGACGAGCGAAGCGTTGGACTAGGGTCCAAGGGACCCGCAGGCTGCGCGCCGCTTGAGCGCCTCTAAAAACTGCGCCTCTAAAAAAGCGCAATCTTTAATCCATCACCCAACCCGCGAGGCAACAACTGCACGCGGGGAAAAGCCTGCGCGGGCGCGGTAGCCTTTCTGGTAGGCTAATGACATGGCGTTGGCGAGACGGTCCCACAGGTGAGGGGGCTGGTGTTCGTCAATCTCGAAGGCATCAAACCCGCAACGGCTCATAAACACGCCCTGGTCTGCCAGCACATTGCCGGTGGCACGAAGTTCTCCGGTAAAATTCAGTTGCGTGGTGATGAGGCGGGCTTGCGAATAGGCCCGGCCATCGGTGAATGCCGGGAATTCAAGCGCAATCAGTGCCAGATTGTTGATGTAGGGTGCAAGGTCATGCGCGTCTTCGTTGTTGTCAAGACGAACGCCCAGGTAACCTTTGCGCATGACAAGAATTTCGATGCTGTTTTTCAAACGCTCGAAGCTTACCACAATATCGCCCTGTACCGGGATATCGTCATCATCGCCAATAAAATGCCAATGATCTTCAACAGTTCGGCCATCTTTAAGCAGTGGCATAGAGAGCCTCCTT
>CAZJUF010000004.1:0-28825 GCA_964549055.1 uncultured Hyphomicrobiales bacterium
GTCGCCATCGCCAGAGTTGATCATTCCGGTGTAGCCACGATGCAACAGCTTGAAAAGATGGTTTTGGCTTTGGCCTGTCTTGCGCGCATCCCGGATCAATGAAACAGAAAGCTGGGCATACTGGATACCCATTTCTTCTTCGGCGCACGAGCCCAAAGTACGGCCATCAAAGCCGATGATAGCGGAATATCCAAAGTAGGAATATACCCCGTCAAAGCCTGTGGCATTGGCAACGGCAACATAACAATTGTTACACCAGGCCATAGCCTTGGCCATAGTAACCTGTTGTTCCTTGGACGGATACATGTAGCCCTGGCAGCGAACAATCAGCTCTGCACCCTTCATGGCACAATCACGCCAGATTTCCGGATAGTTGCCATCGTCACAAATAATCAGGCTGATTTTTAATCCCTTCGGACCATCCGCCACATAGGTACAGTTTCCAGGATACCATCCTTCAATTGGAACCCAGGGCATAATTTTACGATATTTTTGTACGATTTCACCCTTGTCATTCATCAAGATCAAGGTGTTGTAGGGAGCTTTGTTGGGGTGTTCTTCGTGACGCTCGCCGGTTAGTGAAAACACGCCCCAAACGCCAGCCTCGCGGCAAGCCTCGGCAAAAATCTCGGTTTCAGCACCCGGGCATTGTGAAGCAGTCTCATACATTTCCTTTTCGTCGTACATAATGCCGTGGGTGCTGTATTCCGGGAAAATAACCAAATCCATTCCCGGCAACCCAACCTTCATGCCTTTGATCATCTCTGCAATCTTATGGCAATTCTCAATTACCTCCTCTTTCGTATGCATGCGAGGCATCTTGTAATTGACGACTGCAACACCGACTGTATCTTTGCTGCTGGAAATATCTCCGTGGTACATTTTTTTCTCCCTATTCCTGGATGATGATCATCGTTGCAAATTTTTTCATGTCCGTTCCCGTTCGCTCAATTAAACCGCCATATGCTGATGAACGAGTTCTTCAGTCAGTTTATCGACTGTCCCATTTGCCGCGACGGCTCCTCTGTCCAGCACAACAAAGTGCTGTGAAGCCCGGCGGGCAAATTCCACATTTTGTTCAACCAGAACGACTGTCATGCCCTGTTTTTTATTGAGATCAATCAGAACCTGTTCAATCTGCTCTACAATGTTTGGCTGAATGCCTTCAGTGGGTTCATCCAGTAAAATGACCTTGGGATTGGTAAGCAGAGCTCGGCCAATGGCCAGTTGTTGCTGTTGTCCACCTGAAAGATTGCCGCCCAGCCGATCGAGAAATTCCTTTAAAATGGGGAAAAGCTCAAAAACCCATTCGTTGATTTCGGTATTTCCATCGTTGCTGGCGAAAGTCCCAAGTTTCAGATTTTCCCTGACTGTAAACCCTGGCAGAATTCCGCGTCCCTGGGGAACATAGCCGATACCGGCGATTGCCCGTTGATCGGTCCGCTTGTCATTGATTTCGATGCCATCGAGAGTGATGCTTCCTGTCAGGCTGTCCATAAGCCCCATGATCGCTCTCATCAAGGTGGTTTTGCCAACACCATTTCTACCAAGAACACAAATGAAATCACCCGTTTCAACCCGAAAACTGACCTCCTTCAAGGCGCGGCTATTGCCGTAACATGCACTAACATTCTTCAGTTCAAGCACTGGAAATTCCTCCCCTTCCAAGGTAGGCATCTCTGACGGCCTCGTTATCTTCGATTTCGCTGACAGTCCCTTCGGCCAACATTTTGCCTTGATGCATTACCGATATGACTTCGGCGATTTCCTTGATGAATCCCATATCATGCTCGACAATAATCAGTGTGTGACGCCGCTTGAGCCTGTTAAAAAGTTCGGCTGTTTTTTTAGTTTCCAGCACCGTCAAACCAGCGGTTGGCTCGTCCATCAAAATGAGTTGGGAATCCTGAGCAAGAAGCAGCGATATCTCCAGCCACTGTGTCTGCCCGTGCGATAAATGTCCGGCCCTTGTCTCCAGCTCATCCTGGAGTCCAACCAGTTCCACCAGTTTTTCAAGCCCATCCATTTCATCCCCGCGACCAAACTTGAAAGAATTGGCAAACACACCAACATGTTTGCAGTGAGCCACATCGAGATTTTCCCTGACGGTCAATTCACGAAAGACGCTGGGGATTTGAAACTTTCGACCAATACCTGCCCGGGCAATTTTATGCTCTTCCATTTTATTAAGGTTCAGCCCCTTAAAAAAAACCTCCCCAAAAGTCGGTTTGACTTTCCCGCATATAAGATCAAGAGCTGTCGTTTTACCTGCGCCGTTGGGGCCGATAAGGCATCGGAGTTCACCTTGCGAAACAGCGAAGTTAAAGCTGTTAATGGCCTTGAATCCATTGAACTCGACACTGACATCACGCATTTCCAGGTGATCGTTGCCTTTGGTCATCAGTTGGCCTCCTTAACCTGGCTTTTTCCTTTGGCCGCATTTTCTGGCGGAGAAGAGGAAAAACGCTTCATCAAAGCCCCGGCAACACCTGCCAGACCTTTTGGCATGAACAAAACAATGACAACAAAAAGGAAACCCATGATCAGGGTCCATGATTCCAGAAAGATTTTTGACTCGGATAACGCTCCCTGCATACCTGTTACGATAATCGCACCCAGCATGGCACCGAGCAGGCTTTGGCGTCCGCCGACAGCACACCAGATAACAATCCCCAGGCTGAGCGGCACGCCAAGGAAAGTCGGCGAAGCAAATTCATTGACAATTGTGTAGAGCATACCTGCCATTCCGGCGAGCCCGGCTGAAATGCAAAAAGCAAATATCTTGAAATTGGCAACGTCGTACCCAAAGTAGCGCACCCGGTCTTCGTGGTCCCGGATCGCTTGAAAAATTAAACCAGTTTTGCTTTTCGAAATAGCAAGTGCAAAAAACAGACCGAAAGTCAGGCAAATTCCAACAAGGTAATACAGTGAGCTGTCATAGGCATCGAATGCAAATCCGAAGATCTCAAACTGAGCTAAATCTGTAATGCCGTTAAAGCCACCAGTGATTTGTTGCTGATCAATAATCAGCAGGTTTACGACAACAAGCCAGGCCAGGGTTATTATCGCAACGTACACACCGGTTATGCGCCCCTTAAACATGAACCAGCCAAGGAACGCTGCAAACAGGACAGGGATCATAATCCCGGCAAATACGCCAAAGGCCAGGGATTGAAATGGTTGCCAGAGCAACGGCAGCTCTGTGACATTATTCCAAACCATAAAATCCGGCAGTCCGGCTTTTCCGGTATAGACCGGGACCGTTCGCAGCTTTAACGACATTGCCAGGGAGTAGGATCCAAGCCCAAAGCTAACCGCATGTCCCAGGTTAAGAATGCCTGTGTATCCCCAGGACAGGCTTAAAGACATCGCCAAAATTCCAAGCACAAGATAACGGGCATACTTGTTCAGGATAAAGGCGTCATCGACAAAACTGGGAACCAGTAAAATCGCAAGGCAAACTGCCCCATAAGCACCGAGTTGAATGGCCGTTTTTCTAGTCACGTTATCTTGCACTCCCTGGTAGCAAGTTCCGGCTTTTCCAGCCGGCTTAATTAATTGCGGTTTTTAGTCGAAAACAATCCTTGTGGGCGGAACCGGATCAGCACAATGATAGCCATGAAGACTATCGCCTTAGCCATGGTGTCATTGCTAAAGTAGGCCAGAAAGCCGTTCATCTGTCCCAGGATGAGAGAGCTGGCGATAGTCCCCAGAAGACTCTCCACACCGCCAAGCACAACAACCATGAAAGCATCCACCACATAGGTGGTGCCCATTTCAGGTGATACGCTTTTAAGCGGGGAAACCAATGCTCCGGCCAGGCCTGCAAGGCCACTGCCATAGGCAAATGTCAGGCTATAAATCTTGTCGCTGTTAATACCGAAACTGCTGGCCATTTCCCGGTTCTGGGTGATTGCCCGCAACTTCATCCCGATATTTGTTTTGTACATCAAATACCAGGTCAACCCGAACAACGCCGCAGTCATTACGAGAATGAAAATCCTGAACGCTGACGTTTCAATGCCGAAAACGGATATACTGCTGCCAAGCGATTGCGGCATCTCAACATAGCGCAACTCGCCACCGGCGGTAAGGCGGATGATCTGCTGCGCCATAATGCCGACCCCCCAGGTCGCCAGAATGGTATCCATAGGTCGATCGTATAAATGTCGTATGACGATGCGTTCAATAAAAAAGCCGATAAACGCAACAATGAAGAAAATTAAAATCAACCCTTCAAACAATCCAATGTTGGCGTATTTCTGTAAAGCCCAGGCGCTATAGGCCCCCAACATGACAAACTCACCATGCGCAAGATTGATTACCCCGGTCGTGCCATAAATAATGGCCAGACCCAGAGCGACCAACAGAAGGATCGAGCCTATACTCAGTCCGGTAATAACTTGAGAAATTACAATCTCGCTCATGTCAGAAAAAGTCTTTCTTCGATGTGTTATGGTGGAGATAGTCACCCCCACCACAACATTTCATAGTGTCATCCAAAGGCTCAGGTTTCTTTGAGGCCTTGCTCCGTGCAAGTCTGATTTTCGTATGCCTTGTACGGGACAGGTGCCAGCCAACTCGAGGACTGTTTGATGATTTCAAACTGACCATCCGATTTGCACTGACCAATTTTTGGCCAAAGATACGTGTGAAGAGTTGCTGCATCCAGGCGAACTTTACCCTGAGGAGCCATCATCTCAATACCCTTGACGGCTTCGCGAATATTGGCCGGGTTAATATCACCTGGTGCCAGTTTCGAACAGGCTTCAGCAAACATCTTGACCTGAAAATAACTCGGCTCAGAAACAAAATGCGTTACTTTGTCAGCACCCCAACGGCTGCGATAAGCATCAACAAATTTCTGATTTTCGGGAGAATCCCAAACCATGAAATATGGTGCCGAGGTGAAATGACCGGCAGCAGCAGCACCCCCCATGGCAGCGACTTCATTTTCCGAAGTGGTCAAACTTGCCATTGGCATTTTTTCCGGGTCTAAGCCAGCGGCACGATACTGACGATGCAGGGCGACAACTGAATCACCAACCACCGTCGAGAATATGACATCGGGCTTCTCGGCGCGGAACTTGTTGACCACCGACGAAAATTCCGAGTGCCCAAGCGGCACATATTCTTCGCGAATGACTTCAGCGCCGAGTTCGGCAAGGAGCTTTTTACAGTAGTTGTTTTCTTCTTTCGGATAAATGTAATTGGATCCGATCAACGACCAGCGTTTTCCGAACGTCTTGACTAGCCAGGGAACAAACTCATCTTGTTGCTGGTTGGGTACCGCACCCGTGTAGATCACGTTCTTGGAACACTCACGACCTTCATAAAGGGTCGGGTACCAATACAGGTTCTTGCGTTTTTCAAACACCGGCAGAACCGCTTTGCGGCTAGCTGAGGTGTAAGATCCAAACACACTCACGCATTTGTCCCCCAAAACCAGTTTGCGGGCCTTTTCAGCAAAGGTCGCAGGATCAGACGCTGGATCTTCAACGATTGGAACAATCTTCATTCCATTAATGCCACCGGCAGCATTAACTTCCTCAATGGCCATGATCGTAGCTTTATTGAGTGATTCTTCAATAATGCCAGTGGTTCCGGTTAGCGAAAAGAGAACGCCAACCTTGATTTCATTACCCGCCGCATAGGCGAGTGAGGCATCCTTAGTCCAGATATGCGGGAAACCGGCCGCCGTAAAAGCGCCTGCAGCAACTGATCCCTTGATCAATGATCTTCTGTTAATCTTCATTATGTTCTCCCTTTAGGCATTAGGCATAAAAAAACCCGTCTTGAGTCGCATTAGTGCGATCAAAAACGGGCAACATTGCCTTGAATATTTTTAGCGGCGTCATTGCCGCTGTCACTTAATTTTCACAAATTCCAAAAGCTCAATCTGTGAACGCTTGATAAGTCCAACTCTTCAAAAAGGCGAGACCGAAAAGGCCAGTTTTTCTATTCGAGTTGCAGGAACACTACCCAAGAAGTTCCTGCGAGTCAACAATCGAGGATGCCAGAGCACCAATTGTCACACGCCGCTGCATCGCTTTGCGGCGCAAATGTTTGTAAGCTTCCTCTTCATTCATATCTTTACTCTGCATCATAATAACCTTGGCACGTTCGATGGTTTTCATCGAGCGAAGGTTCTCATCAAGCTTTTCAATTCGTTGCCTTAAACGCCTTTCATATTGATAGTGACTGCGGGCCACAACCATTGATGAAAGCACTTCCTCAGGCCTGCAAGGCATATGAATGACGGCATGGGGAACACTGAGTTCCAGAATTTTTTGAGCGATGTTTCGATTGGTAGGAATAACAACAATTAGTGTAAACTGGGCATTTCCAGGCATACCTTTGCATCGGGTGGGCAGATCGGCAACCAACTCGCAAAAAACGATATCGAACTCGTTTGGAATCTCCTCTGGCATTGGCCAGATGTGCTGCACTTTTGATCGGGTTCGCTGTATTTCACGAATAAGATCTTCGCCATGATCGTCTCGTTTTACTATTACGGCAATCGATAAATCTTGAAATTTTTCGTGACTGTGTTCAGCACTGCTAATCAGTTTCCCTGGCATAAATTTTTAAAACCCGGTTAAAATGCTATGCTTCGACCATAGCCAATCAGATACGGATCAGCCGAGACCTTGGAGTTTGATTCGTATAATATTTCAAATCGCCCGGCACGATTGGCTCTGCCAATTCGCGTCCACAAATCTGCATGACTGCAGCTTTTGTTAATAGAAATATTTCCCTGAGGGGCTTCAAATTCTGACCCAAGAATTGTGGGGCGAAGTAAATCCGTTTCCATTGAGTTGGTCTGCTCCAGTGCCTGAGCAAACATATGGACCTGAAAATATGCCGCTTCCAGACACATGTTGGTCGGCTCGTCTGCGCCATAGCGTTTTTTAAAACGGGCTGCAAAAACTGAGCTGGCTGCGTTTTCGAGACCATCAAAATAGGGTGCCGCTGTGATGTGCCCTTCACCAACATCAAAACCCATATTTCTGATTTCTGCCTCGGTTGTTGTCAGACTGGCAATGGGCATAATTTTGGGATCAAAGCCGTAATCCATATATGCCTGATAAAACAATGATGTCGCCTCGCCGACGACGGTGGAGAAAATAACATCAGGTTGCGTGTGTTTGATATCCTCCATAACGGAAATGAAGTCTTTCGGTTTTGCTCTCAAATTCAGATATCGCTCCCCAATCACTTCACCACCATTGGTGCGAACAAACTCCCACATAATTTTATTGGAGACTTTTGGATAAACGTAATCTGAGCCGACAAAATAAAAACGATTGCCAAAGTGATGCATCAGATAGCGACAGAGTTCGAGGCTATTCTGGTTGGGGCCAGCGCCAGTGTAAACAATATTTGGAGAGTACTCGAAACCTTCATATAAAGTTGGATACCACAAGAGGCCATTGAGCCTCTCCACTACCGGTAAGACGGATTTTCTGCTTGAAGATGTGTAGCAGCCAAAGATTGTTGAAACCCCATCTTCAACCATCATCTGCTTGGCATAGCGGCCAAATGCCGCAGTTTCAGAGCCCGGATCATAGATTACAGGCTCGAGCGGGCGACCATTTACACCGCCATTGTCATTGATTTCGTCAATTGCAGTGAGGGTTCCACGCAACTGCGTTTCTTCGATAACGGCCAAAAAACCGCTATTCGAAAACAAGACGCCAACACGCCAAGGCTCTTCGGTTTTGATTTCTTTAACCAACTAAAGCTCCCCAATAGAGCAGAACCATATCGAAAAATTGCTACGCTTTTCAGTCCTAATTCAAATGTTGAGTTGGCTGCTCCTCAGTGAGCTTAAAGAATAACCTGTACAAAAGTCAAACCGTAACATCGTGAACTTGCCCCAATTTGGAGCCGGAGACCTGAGTTTGCTGACCCCCCTCGCCAAAAATCCAAGCCGTTTAAAAGTAGATTTTGTTCGATTATTGTTCGAAGCAACAAACCACCAGAAGCCCGGTTTGACCACCGCCCCGCTCCGCCAGCTAACCCTAATTTGTCTTTTTCTGAATCATTATCTGCTGCCGGGTATGTGGTAAGCATTGCGGAAATACGAGCGAAAGGCTTCCATGGCTGGGGTAAATTGAACCCCTTTTCTCCATGCCAGCCCTACTTCCATTGCAGGAATTGAATCGCTAGGTACAATCGTATTTATCCTTTTACCTTCCAGTGACCATGGCCGGTGTACCATGTCTGAAAGAATAGCCACACCTTGATTGTTTGCTACAAGTGAACGCACAGCTTCAACGGATGATGTTCTTAAAGTCACTGATGGCTGGTAAGCAGTGCTGCTCCAGTATTTCAGCGAAGTGTGGGCCGCTTCATCAACAGTGAGCATTATATATGGTTCCTCTGACACTTCTTTAAGCCCGACAAATTCTCGTTCCAAAAGAGGATGTTTTGCCGAAACCCAAAGTCGCCTCGTGGAGCTCATCAATGTCTCAGTCACAATGGCTGGATTCAAAATATTGGCCGTGAGCAACACTGCAATATCATAGCGATTTGTTAACAATCCCTCCTCAATTGTTTCTCGATTATGTTCAAATAACTGAACCTCCAGGCGAGGAAATGCCCTTTTGAGCTTATCCAGATGATTGGGTAAAAAATATCCGATAACCGTATACGTTGCAGCGACCGAAAGAGTGCCCTCCAAATCATCCGTCAGGATGCTCAATTTGGTGGCTTCGTTTATCTTATCCAGTATTTCATAGGCGTGGAACAAAAACTCACCCCCCGCCGCTGTTAAATCCATACCCTGTTGTGTTCGCGAAAACAAAGAGGCGCCGATTGTACGTTCAAGTTCCTTTATGGCCGTTGTCACCGCAGATTGTGAAATCGACAATTCGACTGCAGCCTGAGAGATTTGTCCACGTTCAGCAGTGGCGACGAAGTATCTTATCTGTTTCAAACTGATCGACATGCAAAAGTATCATTCTGTTTTTTTAATAATATGAACAAATCGCCGAGAATATTCAATAGTCAGCCGGAACCAGAATTAGAATTTTGAACCTATAAATGAAATAATTCAACAATTACAAATAGATAAAAACATCAGAATTCATTTTATCGTTTTCTGATTTTTAGATACTGTAAATCAAAAAATAGAATTATTCAATATACACCGACTTTGCTAACCTCCCAATAATAAAAAAGATGCACTGGCAAATGTGCATCAGCAATAAACATGGGAGCAAAATGTGCCGCTTAGTGCAGTCGATATCAATTGCGACATGGGTGAGGGGTTCGGTCGTTGGTGCATGGGCGATACGGATGATTCCAAACTTATGAATCTGATTAGCTCCGCAAGCGTGGCCACCGGTTTTCATGCGGGTGATCCAAATTTAATGAACCAGACTGTCCGCCTTGCGGTGCAGCACGGCGTTAATGTTGGAGCTCATCCTGGCTATAAAGACCTGCAGGGATTTGGTCGTCGCAAAATTGACGGTACCAGCGAGGAAGTGGTCAACGACATTGTCTATCAGGTCGGTGCACTGCGTGAGTTCTGTCGTCGACATGACACTTCACTTCAACATGTGAAACCACATGGCGCGCTTTATATGGAAATGGCGGCAAACGCAGAGCTTTCCCGGTTATTTATTCAAACAATGAGAACCGTTGCCCCCAATACACCGGTATTCTGCATGGGGATTTCAGAAACCTATCGCATGGCTAAAGAGGCCGGTCAGCCGACAATTCGAGAGTTCTATGCTGATCGGGACTACGACGACACCGGTTCAATTGTGTTCACCCGTCATGCAGGCAAACTCAGGCCTGAAGAGATTGCCGAAAAAGTTGTTCGTGCCTGTTTGGAAGGAAAAGTCAGAACGATAACAGGTGGCACAATCAACATAGAATTTGAATCAATCTGCTTCCATTCCGATTCACCCGGCTCGTTTGAAATTGCCAGCGCAATGCGCGAGGCACTTGTCTCAAACGATATTCGCATTGTGCCGGTTTTAGAATCTGCCAGCAGTTAACAACCGGAATACAGGAAAAGATCATGTCCAAAATCGAAATAAGATCACCCATACCCGGCACGTTTTATCGCAAACCATCCCCTGACAGTCCGGTATTCAAGCAAGATGGTGCTGATGTGGCGCTAACAGATATCATCGGATTGGTTGAAGTCATGAAGACGTTTCATGAGATACCCGCCGGTGTCAGCGGAACATCAATCAGGTTTTTGATCGAAGATTCAGAGCCGGTAATGGCGGGACAGGTTATTGCGGAGGTTGAGGCGTGAACATCCAAAGCCTGTTGATCGCCAACCGCGGGGAAATTGCAGTGCGGATTATCCGTGCAGCAAAAGCCTTAGGGCTGCGAACAGTGCAGGTCTATAGCGATGCTGACAAGACATCCCTTGCCGTACAAATGGCCGATGAGGCGGTTTTGATTGGTCCTCCTGCTGCAGCAAAATCCTACCTCAACATCGAAGCGATCATTAATGCTGCCCGGGCGGCAAAGGTTGATGCCATTCACCCCGGTTACGGGTTTCTTGCCGAAAATGCAGATTTTGCAGATGCTGTTGTGGCAGAGAATATGGTGTTTGTCGGGCCGAGTGGAGATTCCATCCGGCTTTTGGGCAACAAAATTGCAGCCCGGCAGATTGCACAAGAGGCCGGAGTGGCGACCGTACCGGGTAGCGATGGAAGGGTTGCTGATGTAAGTGCCGGGCGTCTTGTCGCTGCTCAAACCGGTTATCCGGTCATGATCAAAGCTGCTGCTGGAGGTGGTGGCCGCGGTATCAGAATAGCTTCAGATATCGAAGAGTTTGAACGCTTCTTTCCCCAGGCGTCTGCGGAAGCTGCTTCGGCATTTGGCGATGGCAGTCTTTATATTGAAAAACTGATTGAGACTGCCCGTCACGTGGAGGTTCAAATTCTTGGTGATGGAGAAAACTTTGTTCATTGCTTTGAGCGCGAGTGCTCATTGCAGCGCCGCCGCCAAAAGGTCTGGGAAGAAGCGCCGGCATTCTGTTTGTCGACAGAAGTTCGAACAACGCTGTGTGAGAAGGCTGTAGCGCTTGCCAGGCTGGTAAAATACAAAGGTGCTGGAACAGTCGAGTTTTTGTATGATCAAAAAACGCATGAATTTTACTTCATTGAAGTCAACACCCGAATTCAGGTCGAACATACGGTTACTGAAGCAATCACCGGAATTGATCTGGTTCAGGAAATGATCCGCATCGCCGGTGGCGAAGGCTTGTCGGTTAAACAGGAAGATTTGCGCGTTAGCGGACATGCGATTGAGTGTCGGATAAACGCTGAAGATCCTGCCCGGGATTTCATGCCATGGCCGGGGGTGGTGGACACGCTCGAAATACCCAAAGGCGATGGTATCAGGTTCGATACATTTCTTTATCCCGGATATTCAATTCCCCCGTTTTATGACTCGCTGCTGGGCAAGCTAATTGTCTGGGGGAAAGATCGTTCTGACTGCCTTTCACGATTGCGGCATGCGCTGCAAGATTTAAAAATCTCCGGTATACCAACAACAATTCCACTGCATATCGCATTGGCAAATGACGAAGATGTTTCTGCCGGATCATTTGACACGAAATTTCTGGAAACCTGGTTGGAGAAAAAATTCGCAACAGCAGACAACCAATTAGAGGAGATCGCCTGATGCAAAACAGATACTCTTTTGGTGGAGATGAACATCTCTTCGTTGAGTGTAACGAGGAAATGTCTCTTGAAGCTTTTTTCAAAAGCCTGTCGATGACCAATGCAATACGTGAAAGCGACATCAAAGGCATAACCGAAATTTGCCCGGCCAATGCTTCCTTTCAGATTAAATTTGATCCCGATGCAATTCATCCCGATGATATCCTGCGCGAAGTTCAACAAATCGAAGCGATAGCGGAAAAGTCGGATCCTAAAATCGATACCCGGATCATAGAAATTCCGGTCTATTATCAAGATCCGTGGACGCACGAGACTTTGATGCGTTTCAGGGAGCGTCACCAGAACCCCGATGCCACGGACCTGGAATATGCAGCCGAAGTGAATGGTTTTGCATCGGTGGACGCATTTATTGAGGCCCATTCCCGATCCCCATGGTTTGTCTCCATGGTGGGTTTTGTTTCCGGGCTTCCTTTTATGTACCAGATGGTGGAGCGCGCCCGGCAAATTCAGGTGCCTAAATATTTGCGTCCGCGCACTGATACGCCAAAACTTACAGTTGGCTATGGCGGATGTTTCTCCTGCATCTATTCAGTTCGGGGTGCCGGCGGATACCAGATGTTTGGTATCACGCCGATGCCTATTTTCGATCCCGAGCAGAAAACCAGTTACCTGAAAGAGTTCATGGTCTTCTTCAAGCCCGGAGATATCGTGAAATTCAAACCGATCGGAAGAGAAGAATACGATCGTTGCATCGAGGATGTGGAGCAGGGAAAATTCTGGCCAAAGACCTGCGATGTCACTTTCGATCTACGGGAATTTCAACAAAACATTGACACCTACAATACCAAACTGGAGGGCATGATCAATGACGGTTAAAGTCCTTAATCCCGGTCTTGCAACCACCGTTCAAGACCTCGGTCGGCCAGGATATTTTCATCTTGGAATTCCAATTGGCGGCGCTATGGACCGGCTGGCCATGCGGGCTGCCAATTTACTCGTCGGCAATGATGAAGGTGCTGCGGGATTGGAAGCTGTCTTCGTTGGCCCGACGCTGGAGTTTATGCAGGATGCGATGATTGCGGTTACCGGTGCTGAAATGCCCGTCAAGGTGGATGGTGAAGAAAAGCCCACATGGACCGCAATCAAAATCAAATCCGGTCAGGTTTTGAGCTTCGATTTTCTCAAATCCGGTGCCCGGATTTGCCTCGCCATCTCCGGTGGAATTGACGTTCCGCAAGCTCTGGGCAGCCGTTCAACCTATCCTATTGGAGCGTTGGGAGGATTTGAAGGTCGAGCCATTGCAAAGGACGATCTACTCCCTATCGGAAACCCCAATTCGGCAATTGAGGGTCAATGTGTTCCTGCAAAATTTCGTCGGTTACCAGGAAGTACCGCAGAACTGCGCGTGCTTCCCGGGTTGTACTGGCATCGCATTACGGAGGATGCCGGAAACAATTTCTTTGATGATGAATGGAAAGTAGCTCTCGAAGCAGACCGGATGGGCTATCGGTTCTGTGGGGGTCGGCCGCTCGATTTTGTCGACCGGGAACCACCCTTCGGGGCAGGTTCGGACCCGTCCAATGTCGTTGATTGCTGTTATCCTTATGGATCAATTCAGGTGCCTGGTGGCACCGAACCCATAATCCTGCATCGCGATGCCGTATCCGGTGGCGGTTACTTCATGCTCGGAACGGTCATTTCAGCAGACATGGATTTGATCGGTCAGTTGCAACCCCACACACCAACCAGATTTGTACGAGTTTCGATGGATGAAGCCTTGGCTGCACGTGCCGACAGGAATTCCATTCTCAACAGTATTCGAACTTCGCTCGAATAAAATGCCCATTAATTCGCAAAAACCCAAAGGGAGGAAATCATGCGAAAATCACTGAAGCTACTCGTCAGCACTGCCCTGGCAATAACCATCTCCGCTCCGGCATTCGCCCAGGAGTGGTTCCCCTACAATGCTCAGCAGGTTCAACCTGCATTTTCCACAGATGGAAAAACCTCAGAGGTGTCTTACACTCCTCTGACAAAAGCATCCAAGCCATGGAAAATTTGTGTTTCATTCCCTCATATGAAAGATGCCTACTGGCTGGGTGTGGACTATGGGGTTGCAGATGAAGCCAAGCGGCTGGGGGTCAAAATGAACCTGGTTGAAGCTGGTGGTTACACGGGCTTGACCAAACAGATTTCCCAGATTGAAGACTGTGTTGCAGGTGGCGCGGATGCAGTCGTCATCGGGGCAATTTCGTTTGATGGCCTTAACAATCTGGTGTCTGAAATAACCAAAAAGGGCATTCCTGTTATCGATGTTGTCAACGGCATGTCTTCAAAGGATATCTCGGCAAAGTCCCTCGTGTCTTTCTATACGATGGGTTATGAAACTGGTGCCTATCTGGCGAAAAAGCACCCTTCGGGTTCAGATCCGGTTAAAGTGGGCTGGTTCCCCGGACCGGCTGGAGCTGGCTGGGTTGAGGGTGCAAACAAGGGTTTCATGGAGGCTGTCAAAGGTTCGGCGGTTGTCGTGCTTGAACCAAAATTTGGTGACACCGGCAAAGAGGTGCAGCTAAAGCTGGTTGAAGATGTGCTTCAATCAAATCCTGATGTGCGTTATATAGCCGGTACCGCTGTCACCGCGGAAGCGGCTCAGGGCTTAATCCGCGAGCGCGGCCTTAAAGGCAAAGTGGACCTTCTTGCATTCTATATGACACCGGGTGTTTACACCGGCATCAAACGCGGGTTCATTCTGGCGGCACCGGCGGATTCGATGGTAATTCAAGGCCGGATTGCGATTGATCAGGCTGTGCGTATCCTGGAGAAGAAGGACTACATCAAGCATGTCGGCCCGAAGATATTCGTGGTTGATCCGAGCAACATCAACGATGTTTCCAAAACCAATATCCTTCCACCGGATGGATACAAGCCGGTTTTCAATGTCAACTAAAACGCGTTAAGAAAATTCCCGATCCCCGGAAAATACCGGGGGTCGGGGCTATCAGGTTACACCCATGCCGAACTCCAAAACACCGCTCGTAGAGATGAAAGACATCTCGAAGCAATTCCCCGGTGTTAAAGCACTGGATGGCGTCGATTTCACGCTGGAGCGGGGCGAAGTCCATGTTCTGTTCGGAGAAAATGGTGCGGGAAAATCCACACTGATTTCAATCCTGTCCGGTGTATATGCTCCAACCGGGGGTATCATCAAAGTATTGGGCAAGCAGGTTAATTTCAGGGCTGTTCACGATGCAACCGATGCCGGGATAGGCACTGTTTTTCAGGAATTCTCTCTCGTTCCAACGCTCACCGTTTTTGAAAACATCTATCTTGGCCACGAACCAAAACGAGGCCTGTTTATCGATCGATCCGCCATGGTTCGAGGTGCAGAAAAACTGTTTGAAGGTTTGGGTTTTGAGATCAACATTCGCCTGCGCGTATCAAACCTGTCTCGTGCCGAGCAGCAAATGGTGGAAATCGCCAAGGCCTTTCATTCTAAAGCTGATGTTCTGATTCTGGACGAACCAACGGCTTCGCTCACTGAAAGAGAAACTGAAAAGCTGTTTTCGTTCATAAGAAGTGCCAAACAAAATGGCGTTGGTGTCATCTACATCTCACACAGAATTCACGAGTTCGAACAAATTGCAGATCGTATTACTGTCCTTAGAGATGGCCAGTTAATCGGGACTGTGGCGGCAAAGGGAATATCTGAGCAGCAATTGATTGAGATGATGACCGGCCGATCAATCGGTGAAGTTTACCCCAAAATAAACCGTCAAAAAGACGGCGAAGTAGTTTTGTCTTTGAGAGATGTCCACGCCTGGGGCGTCAATGGTGTCAGCCTGGATGTGAAGGCTGGAGAGGTGCTGGGAATTGCCGGTCTTGTGGGAAGTGCAAAATCACGTGTATGGAGAAGCGTTGTCGGTCTACAGCCTGTCACGTCCGGCTCCGTCATGCTCAAGGGTGTTGATGTAACAAATGCAAAAACCCGAACGCTGATCAAGAACGGCCTATTCTATTTGCCTCCTGATCGAAAAAATGAAGGCCTTCAGCTTACCGCCAGCAGTCGGGAAAATCTGAATCTCAGTATATTAAATCGCACAGAAATAATCGGTCGCACCGGTTTGTTATCACCGGGCAGAAAAAAACAGCTTGTTGACCGGATTGCAGAACGGGTTGGCCTTGCAGAGGCCCATTATAACAGAACAGTTTCCAAACTGTCCGGCGGAAACCAGCAGAAGGTTCTGTTTGGCAAAGGGTTTGGAGAAGAACGTGACATCTACATTTTTGATGAGCCGACGGTTGGTGTCGATGTGGGCACCCGCGCTGCTCTTTATCGCCTCATAAAAGAAATTACCGAAACCGGAAAAGCAGTCGTGGTGATCTCGTCAGACCTGTCGGAAGTAATGAACCTGGCTCACCGGTTGCTGGTATTCTCAAACGGGAAGATTGCCGCTGAACTAACCGGAACAGAAATAACTGAAGATGTGGTGCTGACACACTTCTTCGCTGAATTGAGGGCAACAGCATGAACCCCAACGCGCAAAGGACAACAGCGAAAAAAAAGTCACTAATTTCCTTGTCGTTACTACGCGAGGGACTTATGCAGCTTTTTCTAAAGGTCGGCGTATTGCCGTTCTTTCTGGCCGGAGCATTGATAATTTTTTCGTTACTATCGCCTCATTTCCTGTCAGTTCAGAACCTGACCAATGTAGCCCGGCAGTCGGTGTATCTGGTGTTGGTTTCACTCGGTCAGATGATTGTGTTGATCACCGGTGGCTTTGATCTGTCTGTTGGTACAGCAATCGCATTGACGTCTGTAGTTTCAGCAACTGCAATGGTTGGGTTTGCAGCTATGTTTCCTGATCTTGTCTGGCTGGTGATATTGCTTGGCACTTTGTCGGGATTTGGTGCGGCTATTCTCATCGGATCCTTGAACGGATTTGGTGTTGCGCAATTTGGCGTATCTCCCTTCATTATGACGCTTGGCGTTCAATCGGTGGGGGCTGGCATTGCACTGTTCATTACCGGCGGTGTGCCGGTTTCAGGATTGCCCTATGAATTTGGCAACATATTCGGATTTGGCCGGGTTTTCGGTGTCCCGGTGCCTGTGTTGGCGGCAATACTTGCCATCATCGTCATGTGGCTAATGATGAACAGAACCAAATTTGGAGCACATATATACGCTGTCGGCGGCAATATCAGAGCAGCCCACCTTTCAGGGGTTGATACCAAGCGGGTATTATTTCTTGCATACCTTGTTTGTGCATTGCTTGCTTCACTTGCGGGATTGTTGCTGACAGCGCGGGTTGAATCAGGTGAAACAAATCTCGGTGGGACGATTGCACTGGAATCAATCGCAGCATGCGTCATTGCAGGTGTTTCATTGCGTGGCGGAATTGGCCGCGTTGAAAACGTAGTTCTGGGCGCATTCTTCATCGTTCTGGTTCAAAATGGCATGAACCTCACACAAGTTGGTTCATACATGCAAATGATCTTGCTTGGATCCTTGCTGATCCTTGCCGTCATTCTCGATCAATTTCGCTACCGAAGAATTGTTGGTGAACGATAACAAGATACTTCAAATCAATACAACAGGAAGGAACTGATATGTTCTCTACTCAATCCACTCACTCGACCCTCGTTCAGAAAACCATCGGGATCAACTCCGGTCTTTTGACTAACCTTCTGCTGGCCATAGCAGGTTCGCTGGCCTTATGGGTTTCGGCAAAAATAAGCATTCCGTTTTTTCCGGTGCCAATGACGATGCAGACATTTGTCGTGTTGATGATCGGCATGTCCTATGGCTGGCGGCTTGGGGGTGCAACAATTTTACTTTACCTGGCGGAAGGCGCGATGGGCTTGCCGGTATTTTCAGGAACACCGGAACGCGGCATTGGCCTTGCTTATATGGTAGGTCCGACAGGTGGCTATCTGGTGGGATTTGTGATTTCGGCTGTCACCGTCGGCTGGCTGGCTGAGCGCGGATGGGGTCGAAATGCGTTCACGACACTGGTCGCAATGACACTTGGAACAGCCGTTATATTTGCAGCAGGCTTGATTTGGCTTGGTTCAGTAATTGGATGGGACAAGCCAATCCTGGCACTTGGTCTGACACCATTCGTCTTCGCGGCGGTATTAAAGATCGCACTAGCCGCCGCCGCATTGCCGTTCGCATGGAAAATACTGGATCGGACAAATGAACAATAAACAGTCTTTCTCCCGAGGCTGAACTGGAGGGTGCGTAGATAAAATTTTTACGTCCCTCCGTTGTTTCCCTGTTCCACAAAAAGACTTCCCTGTTAAGGCAAATAAATTCGGGGATTTAAAACCCGGCAACGAACCGTTTCATAAGAAACATCTATTTCAACCAAACACGGCTTGTGCCTTGTGCAGCGGAAATTTCATCTTCTTTCATGAGGCAAAAGGCCGTGGA
This sequence comes from uncultured Hyphomicrobiales bacterium, assembly GCA_964549055.1. Lineage (GTDB taxonomy): Bacteria > Pseudomonadota > Alphaproteobacteria > Rhizobiales > JAJFHR01 > JAJFHR01. Next base: position 18,091 of record CAZJUF010000004.1, read on the forward strand.
AAGGCCGTCTGCTTCTGCCGCAGATTTAGACATTACGCTTACCGTCGACCATTTGCCGTTTGAGGCGTCCGGGCGCGGGTCCAATATATGCCCGGCGATACCGTCAGTATCAAAAACCGTTCCCAATCGAGCCGATGTTGCTATTGCTGAATTGTTAAGAGTGACGGTCTGGCCTCTGTGTCCTTTAAGTTTAACAGACCAACGTTCCCCATCTGGAGTGGTTCCAAGAGCTGCAATCTCACCGGTATCAACCAGTACATTGGAAACACCTTCCGCACGTAGCAATTGCGTTACTTTGTCGGCAATAAACCCCTGTGCAATGCCATTTAAAGTCATCATAACGCCCGGGCGGCGAAAAAAAACTCTCTCCTGTGAAAATTCAACGTGTTTCCAGCCAATCATTTGTCTGGCTCTTGCAATATCGTTTGCATCAGGTGTAATTCCGGCGGAATATCTTCGTGCATACAGCGACCAGAGCGCTTGAATGGTTGGATCAAACACACCTTTGGTACGCGCATTCAAGGAGCTGCAGACAGACAACAGTTGAATGAGGTCAAAAGACGGGTTTAACAACTGTCCATCTCTGTTGAGGAGTGACAATTGGCTGTCGGAACGGTAGAGGCTGAATATCTGTTCAAGCCGGTCAATCTCGCTTACTGCGCGGGCAATCAGGGTCTGCGCATCTTTGTGATCAAGAATAATGCGCGCTTTGGCACCAAGCGCAATACCACTCCATTGGCGCGTGTTTGCTCCGGCACCTTGCCCTAACAACGGCAATACAGCAGTACCGGCGAGGATGCATAGCGTTCTTCTGCGAGTAATCATGGCTCCACCCTTCGAATGGCAGCCCAGGCAAGCAGCAAAGCCAGAACAGGCCACAGCAAAAGTGATGTCAACTGACCGGCAAATCCGGATACCAGACCGGCGCTATTGAGGCCGGAAGTCAGTTCCGGCACCAATACATCGGGCATGTTCAACAAACGAAAGGCATCAGCCGGATTTGCCACCAGCAGCCAGGGAAAGAGTGTTTTGGTAAAAAAACCGCCACCATCTGCAACCAGTGCACCCAGCAAAACCAGATCATAAAGCACGACCGCCACCAGCCACATTGCAATTGCCACCCCCGAAGCAACACCGGGCTGGCGTACCAGTGACGAGACCAGATAACCCAGGCCAAGGAATGCCGATCCCAAAGCCAGAGAGGTGACAAACAGGCGGATCAATGGATAAAATGACATGTTGGTATTGCCGCTTTGCCAGACGACCAGCAGTCCGCTCAGTCCCAGGCCTGCCCCTACAGCAAAGCCAAGCACCAGCAAATGGGCAAGAAATTTGCCAATAAGAATTTCTGCGCGTGAAAGCGGATATGACAGATTTAGCGCCAGGGTGCCTCTCTCAACCTCACCTGAAATGGCATCAAATGACAGCAACAGGGCAACCAGTGGCACCAGATAGACCGACAACGTGGTAATCGAAGTCGTTGCAACCAGCAGCGGGCTGACACCAACTGTGCCGACAGGTGTCGCGCCGGCCAAAGTTAATACCAGTGAGAAAACCGCCATCAATAAAACCGAGGTGGTTACCCACATATTGCGACGGGCAATTAATAATTCCAGCCGTGCGATGTTTAGTATGGACATTATTGGTCCTCCGGCAAGGCGGCACTATAGTGGCGGTAAAGTTCCTCAAGGCTAACAGGAATCATATCCACATCTTTTATAATACTGCCAAGCCCGCTAATCTTCCCAAGCAGGGCAATTTTTTCTTCCTGCGCACAAGTCAACTCCACAGCGCAGCAATTAATTCTCCTGGCGCCCAGTTTAGCCGCAACCTCGTCGATGGTACTGGCGGTTGCTGTGACCTTCAAACGGATAGGCAGATGTGCAGCCCGGCGCAGGCTGGCCAAATCATTGTTGGCCACTAATCGTCCCCGGGACAAAATGACAATACGCTCGGTACTCGTTTCAAGTTCGGTCAGCGCATGGGATGACAGCAGCACCGCAGTTCCTGCTTCGGCAAGTTCGTGCACTATTTGGTAAAATTCATGACGTGAAACCGGATCAAGACCACTGGTAGGCTCATCCAGCAAAACCAGTTTGGGGTGACCAATAAGTGCCTGAGCCAGTCCGACGCGCTGCCGCATGCCTTTCGAGTAAGTTCGAATACGGCGGTCACTGGCAGCATTTAGCCCAACGCGTTCCAGTAGCTCATCTGCGACTTTAATGGAAACCGATTTCAGTCGGGCAAAATGGTGTAATTGTTCACGCCCGCTCAAGGACCCATGAAACGCCACGCTTTCGGGCAGATATCCGGTATGACGTCGCGCCTGTCGGTCGCCGGGAGCTGCGCCCAGAACCTCTATACGCCCGGAAGTTATCGGGGTTAACCCGAGAATCATCCGCATCAAAGTTGTCTTGCCCGCACCATTATGGCCCAGTAACGCTACACGCTGGCCAGCCTCAAGCGTGAAACTGACATCATCAACTGTTGTCAGCGTGCCGAACTGTTTGACGACATTTTCTATTTTTAACAAACTCATTGCGCAGCCTTCCATACCGGAATTTCAGGGGATACAGGTTGCATCAGCGGATAGCGGTCAATGACCCCTCCCGGCAGCAGGGCGGGGAAGGCTGATTGTGACCACCGGATTAGTTGAATGGCTGGTGAGCCAAGCAGGGATTTGACAGCCGGTTGCGTCCACAATAACTGGTCTATGATATCATTGGGACGATAGACCTGGTCAGCGATACCATCACCATCAAAATCATAGGCTGCATGATCAGACCAGAAATTACCACGTCCGTCTGCATTCCATTCCATCCAGCGAGTGCTGACATATTTTACCTGCTCACGATTGGCGATGAAGGCATTTCCTGTAATCCGGTTGCGTTGGGAACCGGCGGTGAAATGAATACCGATGTCGCACCCTTCGAACCGGTTGCCGGTCAGAATATTCTTGTGGGCATTATAAATGAACACACATTTGCCATCGACATTTTCAATGGTGTTGCCCTGGATCTTACTGCTGTTTGTGTAGTTCAACATAAGTCCATACTTGCGGTCTTGGCGCGACACATTCCCGGTAATTGTAACATTGTTGGAAAACATGATCGCGTAACCAAGGTGGTTGCCGATTGAAATATTTTTTGAAATTATACTGTTGTGGACATACATATAATGTATGGCAAATCGCAAATCACGGAAACGGTTGCCGGAAAATTCGTTGTCAGTGGAGATGTTTACAAAAATACCATCGCGGCCCCAGCGTATATCGTTGCCAATGACTTTTGAGCCGGGCGCATTCCACACATAGACACCGTTGCCGCGTGAATTCATGCGGGCATCACGGCGTCCTTCAATTACATTTCCGCGGACGATTACATTTTTTGCACCCTGAATATTGACGCCGACCAGATTGCCGATAATCTGATTGTTCTCCACCAATGCGCCAGTTGCAGTTTTCCATAGAGCAACGCCGGCATCCTTGCCTTTGCCAAGCGACCCTGAGCCGGAAATCATCAATCCCCGCAACGTTACATCGGGTGCCCTGACTGAAATAACCGAACCGATGCCATTGCCGGAAATTGCAGCCTTTCCACCACCATCCAGCACCAGGGTCGTGTTGATCTCAACCGGGCCTTTGTGAGTGCCGGGGGCAAGGCGAAGAATGTCCCCGGCCTTGGCTGATTTAAGTGCCGTGGCAAGTGAGCCATCTGTTGCCGCAACAATGATTTCTTCCGACATGGAAGGAGATGCCGAAATCAAAAATGCAACTAACAACAGATGGAACCACTTTGCCATGACTTTGCCCTACGCCGGTTCAACCAGCATCCGACCGCGCATTTCCAGATGGAGTGCGTGGCAGAACCACTGGCAGTAATACCAGTGCACGCCCGGACGGTCAGCTTTGAAGGTAACCGAAGCTGTCGCCTGCGGTCCTATTTCCATGGCAACACCGAAATTCACCATGCAAAAACCATGGGTAAGATCGTCCACATCATCCATGTTTGTAACGTAAACCGTCACCTCATCACCCTGTTTGACGGTGAATTTCTCCAGTGAGAACGTTGGCGCAACAGAATACATGTACACACGTACCTTGTTACCATCCCGGATCACTGTTGCAGCATCTTCCAGATCAACCTTATCAGCCGCCGCCTGCTTTAAGGCATCAGCAAAAAACCGGTCATCGCGTTTGTATATGTTACTCGGATTTACCTTGGAGCGATGTACGATGATGCTGTCATGGGGTTCAGCAAATGTTGCGCCATCATGGACAACCTTCAGATTGCCGTCAGAAATATCGATAAGCTGCTCATTTTCCGGTTTCAGTGGGCCGACATTAATGAACCTGTCCTTGGAAAACTTGTTCATCGATATCAACCACTTACCGTCAGCTTCAGCGGTTTCACCCATTGAGGTGGAATTATGCCCCGGCTGATAGGCAACATCGACCTTGCCGACAATCGGGTCGACTTTTTCACCCGCATAGGCGCGGATTGCCTTGTCAATATTCCACTTTGCAACCTGGCTGTCGAGAAACAGGGTGGTAAAAGCATTACCATCACCATCAAAGGCTGTATGCAAGGGTCCAAGACCGAGTTCCGGCTCAGCAACAACGCATGAACGCGGATCAATATCACTGGAAAACAGGGCATCAACCTTGGTAACATCGATCACCGATACGGTCGGTGACAATTTCCCATTTATCATGATGTGCTTTTTGTCGGGGGCAGTATTAACCCCGTGCGGTGAGTTCGGGATTGGTACATAACGGGTATATTTAGAGCCTTTGCGCCCATCAAGAACCGGCACGCCGTTCAGCTCCTGAAAATCACCGGCGGCCACGCCCGCCTCAATGGCTTTAATATCAAAGATGACACAATGGTCCATTTCACTGGCGGTCATTTCGGCCAGATTCATGCCCATTTCGGAGTTGTAGCTAGATGCGAAGGCATATTTGCCCTGATAGTCAGCATCGACATTGTCCAGATTACCACTAACCTGCAATTGCCATTTGATTTCCATGGTGTCACCGTCAATGGCGGTAAAAACTGACACATACTGGGATGGATCATCGAGGATTTTTCCGTCGTTAACCAGCGGGGATTCATGCTCGCCATTTGCAAACACATAGCCGGTGCGCGGGAATTTTTGCGGCCGAAGTCCGTGAATGGCAAAGGCGTTGGGGATTTCAATTATCTTGTCACATTTCATGATATCGACCCGGACCCGTGCAACGCGGGTATTGGCCTTGTCATTCATGAACAGATAACGCCCGTCATAGGTGCCGTCGGTAAACGACATGTGCGGGTGATGCAGATCACCATTGTCGTAGGTCTTCTTCCCCTGTGCCGCCAGCATGGCCTTGGTTTCGGGTAAAAGGCCTTCGGTGAGGACTTTCAATGATTCATTGGTCAGACCCCAGCCGGTAGCTGAGCATCGGTTAAACACAGGCACACGCATTAATTCGCGCATGGAAGGCACACCAAGAATGCGCAATTCACCGGTTTGACCAGAAGACCAGAAGCCATAATATTCATCAAGCTCGCCGGGTTTCAGTTCATTTTTTCCAGCCGCTTCTGCTCGCGCGGTTGAGTGCGCCAGAAGAGCCGCCCCTCCAATCCCTGTGGTCGCCAGAGTACCTGCCAGCACGGCACTTTTTGCCGGAACAGTGAGGATATCACGCCTGGACGGGCCTGGTTTTCTATCTTTGGTATTTGGCATTTAGTTTCTCCTTTTTTTTAAGGCCCTAGCTTGGCCTAGGAAGCGGTCCTGAGCATCGGCAGATTGGGCGGTGCTCAGGGCCAGTTTTTCCCGCGATTTACGAGCTTTGATACGTACGGGACATTTCTGATCGTCCTGATATAAAAGCTGGCAATGCAGGCAGGACAGACATTCGTTTGGATTGATTTCACCGGTTGGATGGATGGCTTGAACGAAACATTCGTGGGCACAGATCTGGCAGGGGCTGCCACATTCCTTGTAGCGTTTGAGCCAATCAAACATTCGCATGCGCCCGGGTATTGCCAGAGCTGCACCCAGAGGACACAGATAGCGGCAATAAAACCTTTCAATGAACAGACCGGCACCCAGAAGAGCTGCCGCGAACAGTACAAATGGCCAACCGCGCTGGAACTTCAGGATAATCGCCGTCTTGAAGGGTTCAATTTCCGAGAACTGTTCTGCCAGTGAGATGGAGGCCAGTGACAGCCCAAACAACGCCAGGAAAATCATATACTTCAGAGGCCAGAGGCGTTCATGCAACCCCCATGGCAAGGTCCATTGAGGCACTTTGAAAAAACGGGCGATGCGGTTTGTAAGTTCCTGCAATGCGCCAAACGGGCAAAGCCAGCCGCAAAACGCGCCCCTTCCCCAGAACAATATCGCCGTTGCCACCGAAACCCACAGGATAAACACCAGCGGATCCATAAGGAATGCATCCCAGGTAAATCCCTCTTTCAAAGAGGCTGCCAGGGCCATTAGATTGACGACTGAAAGCTGGGCGTTGGCGTACCAACCAAGGAACACCAGCGTTACGGTAAGAAAACTCATACGGAACCAGAAAAAGGCTTTCTCGTTCCGGGTAACCTGTTTTTGGAAAAAGAATACACCGGTTAATATGCCGAGCATTGCGAGCAGCCCACCTATTTCGACTTTCTTGCTTTTCCAGATGCGTTTCCACAATTTTACCCGGGCTTGCGCATCATTGTCGGGAAGTGTGGCAATCATTGTTGGCTGTTGCTTGATCGCCAGAAGGTATTTCTTTGGCAGCTCGTAACCGAGATCAAATGTCAGGAAGGATTTTTCTATCGGCCCCACAGCGCGCTGAACCAGTAATTGAATACGCCAGGGCTGACTGGCATCAAAATTGGCATCTGCCGGTATTTTGAATATGTCAATTTCGGAGAATGTCGGCGCATCATCCGCAGAAATCTCGCCAAGTCGCCGGTGTTGGCGGTCACGAAAACGGACTGAGTTGTCGCCTTGTATTAAATGGATGCGACCAAATATTCCACCACGCACATACCCCGACCCCTTAAATGAATACCGGCCGCGCGCCATCAAAAGTATGGCCTGCTCGCCCTCCTCAAGCCAGGCCCGCAGGTTCTTGTATTCAGCATCGCCCAGTAAACTTCTTCCTATTACCGGCACCGAAACAAGGGCGGCTTGCATATCAATATATATAGCATCCGACGGAGCTGGTTCAGGGCGTTCAATCGCACGCAAGTTGCCCGCTTTTTCGAAGGCCGCATTGATCTGGCCTACATCCAGCGTCAGTTTGCGGATCGACCCATCGGAGGCAAGCGTTGCCCAGTCTGCAGGGGTGTTCTTTTCCATGTCCACCGTATAACGCGGTCCGGCATCCGTCACATTTTGGGCCAGCCCGCCAAGACCAAGTGCGCGTGCAACCTTGATACTTGAACGCACAATTGAATCATCAATGATCATGACAGTTACAGTGGCGCCTGAAATGATCTCCAGATTGGGAGTTGAATTATCCGCGGTAGCTTTCGCTACAATATCAAGGCCGGAATAGCTTTGTGTCAGAGCCTTGATTTTCCGTTCCGGAATGCCGATCAGTACAATTGGCTCCGAGTGTTTGACCAGCTTGGCGCTCTGCAATTTGCCATCAAGCCCGATTGCAACCAAAACGTGAATGGGCTTGCCGGAGTAACCGGTAGTGCCGACAAAATCAGAAGTGATAAATGCATATCCAAGGGTTTCTCTGTCTTTCAGGATCGGCATTACCGGAATATCTGTGCGAAGTGGGCCATATGAAGTGGCCCCGTTGACGAGTTCGCCAGCAGGAGTATCGGCTATAAATTTGTATAGTACGGGTCTGGTTTCGCCAGCAGCAACACCGGTCAGCACGACAAGGGCAATCAATAGTATAATTATTCGATGAGTTGCCCGCCTGCACACATTATCGATACTGGAAATTACCGCCATTGTGTTCCCCCAAATCTTGAGGAAATCACATCAATGACGTTTTGAGCGGGAAGGGTAGTCCTGGCTAACAAGCCAAATAAAATTCCTGGCCGCGGTGGCCCTCGACTGTTCAATCGGTATGGCCGCAAATGCTCAGGCGTCATCGCTTGCTGGAGAAGAAACTCAACGCGAGTGAATTCGGTCAATTTTCGCCCACCACAATATACAGGCGATTGTTCCATATATTGCTGGTCAGTAGCCAAAAAAACCGGGCAATGTTCACAATTTTCCAGATGCGTTTTACCGTCTGCATCTGACCAAACACATAGAGTGTTAATTTCCCTGCATTGGGTACATTGCGGGGTGATTTGGTTGTTTTGCCCGGCTGCGACCGGCTGCAAAACCTGACTGGAGAAAAGAAATAGTATTGTCAAAACCGCAAATCCGCGAAACATGTAATACGACAATGCCCGGTTTTTTTGACGCAAGTATATGTTCCGTTTTAACGGCATCAGATGCGATGAGTCCAAATAGTAAATCAACTAATTGGGACAGTAGATGTGCCTGAGACCGACATCTTTGACTTCGATCAAGTCGCCCACGAATTTTAACTATTCTGTAGAAATGCAGGGACTCGTATGCCCCTTCCAAAAACTCCGGGCGAAATTCACGGGTCTCTTTCGTTTTTCAGAGCTGTTTGCTGCGGCTGTGAATTGTACCGGTTGAATAAGAAAAACGGTATTTGGGGCAGTTTTAGCGGAATTGTTTTGCATCCCTGATAAGGCTTGTTAATTCCCTGTGTTTTCCCGTATGACAGGGAAAAGGGCAGGAGAGACAGGTTCGCGCATGACTGCGCACACCACCATATTCTAAAATATTTTAATATGTATTTGAATGGGTTAAAAGGTATTCTGTTACCTCCAACAGGCCCGGTCACTCTTTACTATGACCGAATATGCCAATTTCAATTGGTTGTTCACATTCATCCCTGAACGGTTTATAGGTGTTTTCCCTTTTTATCCCGGCATGAGGCCTGTACCAATTGTAATGATGCTCCAAGTAAGGCAGGTCCATTTTGCGTTGCTCTGATGTGTTATAGGTTGGGCATAGGCCCACTCTCGTAAAGATGACCGGATGAAGCGTTCGGTCTTTCCGTTGGTCTTTGGCGAGTAGGGATTGATATAGATATGTCGAATATCCAAGGCTTTGCAAAGACTGTTGAAAGCGATGGAGCGATAACAGGAACCGTTGGGCGAATTTAAAATTTGATGATCCAAAGAGATGTCGCTGATTTAGTTGTTGGAGATCAATAATAGGGGAAAATATGACAAAAAGTCTGCTTAGGTCATTGAGAAAATACAGTCCAAAAAAAGACATTGATCCATTGGAAAATTTTATCACAGAAGCATTCGCGTGGATTTTAAACAACCATTCTGATTTTTGTAAAAATTTCATGGAAGAGGTTTCTATCAAAATGGGCAAAATCGATTTTGAGATCTCAAATTGCAAGTTGAAAACTCAGCAAAACTTCAACGGCGTTTATCCTGATATGGTTTGTATCTCAAATAGAAAGGCAATTATTTTTGAGCACAAAGCATGGAGCTCTCTTCATGAAAATCAGTTAGAAAATTATAAGAATTACGCGAAAGAATATTTTGTAGAAAGTTGGATCGTTCTCATCACCGCGACAAAACGCCAGCATTCCCAGGAGCCTGATTTAGCTTTGCTCTGGAGCGATATTTACAGAAATATAGAATGGTGGGTAAACAAAAATAGGGATGCATCGTTCATTTTTAGTGATTTTTTGGAGCTATTAAGAGATGAAGGAATGGGGCCACCCGCGCCGGTTTCCCACCAAGACATTCTGCATTATTACCCGTCGGTAGAATTGGAAAAAAATCTAAAAAATGTAGTTAAACATGTGTTGGAGCAAGAGCCTAAAAAATGGATTATACAAAGTAACAATCCGGAACAGAAAGACAGCATTTTAGCTGATCCTGTCTACCAAGACGGTTGGGGAAGAATTGGTCTGCAACTCTTGTCAAGTAAGGAGCCTAACACATGGTGTCCCGGTGTTTTTGTGGGTGCTCTTCTCGACGGGAAAGATCATAGAGTTAAGCCATTAATCCAATCCAGAGGACCCGATTTTTGTCTGATTATAAGCTTCAACAACAAGCTACATAATTGTTACTCGAACGACGAAAATTACAGGAAACTTATTGAAAATGTTAGGAAGTTTGTAGAGCTAGAAAACAATGGCTGGAATTTTTATCACCATCTTGATGATACGGCTGTTAAAGCAAACAAGTGGCACCCTGTTCACATTCGAAAACCAATGTTGGACGTGTTTGCTGGAACGATTACGTTCGAGGAACAAGTTAATGCATTCACAGAAAACGCAAAATGGCTAGTGGAAGCTGTTACAAGAGAACAGGATTTTTGGGAATTGAAGGATCGATACAAACCAAACTGAAGCATTAAAATCGCCTTGAAAACTATATTGTTTGGAGAAAAATAGCTTGAATTATGCCTTTCCTGAAGCCTAGGGTCCGGTATGGGAGCAGCATCGGAAGGTACAAGTATTATAGCAACTTGCTTGCGAGGATGTGTCCTGCTGCAACTCGGGTGTATGTTTGGTCAGGGACTATACAGGATAACACCGAAGGTTATTATCTCAGATAGTGGGAAAAACCCGTGGGTTGGTTGTGTGAAATTCCTGACCCGGGTTTAATGCTGAAGTACTTGTTTCAGGAATTTTTTCGTTCGATCATGCTGTGGGTTTTCGAAGAACCTGGCCGGGTCA
>CAZJUF010000005.1:0-25072 GCA_964549055.1 uncultured Hyphomicrobiales bacterium
GCGATGCTGAGGCCGCCACTTTGGCTTGCGACCTGTTTATCGTGCTGGGCTCATCCCTGGTGGTTTATCCCGCGGCGGGTTTTCCAGTCATCGCCAAGCGCAACGGCGCCAAACTGATTATCATAAATCGCGAGGAAACCGAGCTTGACACTATCGCCGACCTTGTCGGCCATAATGATATTGGTGATGTTATGGCGCCGTTGATGGATTTGACGGCGGGAAAGTAGAATTGAGTGTGGAGTGGGCAAATGTCGCCTGATAACCGGGTTTTCCGATTAGTTTATCATTGATGAAATTAACAACAATTCACAACAGATTGAAAACAAACATTTATATGATTTTAAAATTCAGGTAAAAAACCACAGCCTGTGGACAATGTACCTTTGTGTTGCCGCAGAGCAGAAAAATTTCCCTTAATTTATAGTTAACGCTGTACAAACCTCCCTTCAATGTTCCACAATTTCAATCACTGGCGAAGTGATTCTGTTGAGGCGGTAAGAGGGGCCATTGAGTATTGCCTAGAGTCGAACACATAATTGAGACGGGCGAGGAAACAGCACTCGAGGTTGTGCAGGTTGCCGGCGCCATTAAGTGGTTTGACGCTGCCAAAGGCTATGGGTTTCTCATTCCCGATGATGATCTGCCTGACATTCTTATCCATTCAAGCTGTTTGCAAAAAGATGGTTTTGACACCATTTTAGAAGGTGCGCGCGTTGTCTGCGAGGCGGTTGAACGCCCCAAGGGCTGGCAGGCGCTGAAAATCCTTTCTCTGGATAACTCAACCGCAATCCAGCCGGCGCAAAAGCCGCCCGCCCGCACTCATGTGGCGGTGGTGGCTGAAAGTGAATTTGTCAAAGTCACGGTTAAATGGTTCAACCGCGTGCGCGGCTACGGCTTTGTTGCCGAAGGTGCCACCGGTCCTGATATTTTTGTGCATATGGAAACCATGCGCAAATACGGCATCGCCGAGTTGCGGCCGGATCAGGAATTATACGTGCGCTATGGCAACGGGCCCAAGGGTCTGATGGCAGCCGAACTCAAGCTCAACCTTGAGACCAGCCCGCAAGGCCCGCATTAGAGCGTGTCACCGATAAGTGGGTACCGGTTATCGGATAAATGACACAGCTAAACAAAGAGTTAGAGTGCAGTTTTGATTCAATCAAAACATGAAGCACTCATAAGTGCCAAATCCGGCATCACCAATCCGACACATTTAGCGCATATTTCAATTTGATTTGGAAGTGCTCTGGCCCCTCACAACAGGAACACCGTAATGCCGCGTTTAATGACTTATCTGATCATGCTGGTAGCCTTCAGCGCAATGCCGTTGACATCACCCGCATATGCCACATCAAAAATGCGCGTGGAAACTGTCGTCATCACAACAGCAAGCGGCGAATATTCATTTGAAGCGGAGATTGCCGATACCCCACAACACAAATCTCAAGGCCTGATGCGGCGTCCGTTAATGGATGCCGACCGCGGCATGTTGTTCGACAACGGCGATGACCGCGAAATGTTCATGTGGATGAAAAACACCATCCTGGCGCTGGACATGATTTTCATCACCAAAGATGGAACGGTGGCAAGAATCGCCAAAAACACGGTGCCGTTTTCAGAGACCATCATCCCGTCAGGCCAACCGGTGAGGGGGGTTTTAGAAGTCATTGCCGGTACGGCCGACAGAATAGGTCTCAAAGCCGGTGACAAAGTCAAACATGCGATGTTTCGCTGAATAAAGATCGCCTTCCACCCGAAGCCTGCTGAAGTGCGTTCGATCTCCCACAAGGCAGAGTTGAGTGTATTTGCCCATCGCCTGTGGCCATGCAATACTTGCCGTATGCAATCAATCCCCACACAAAAAAAACAGACGCTACAATGTCCGTCGCTCGCGTAACAGAAATCATCTCCTCCTCCTCAAAAAGCTTTGAAGATGCTGTCGAAAATGGTGTCAAACGCGCCTCCAAAACCTTGAAAAACGTTCAGGGCGCCTGGGTCAAAGACCAAAGCGTTGAAGTCGACAACGGCAAGATCACAGAATATCGCGTTGTGCTAAAAGTGACCTTTATTCTGGCCGAATAAAGGTCACTGTAAAGCGCCGGGTTGTGATCTTGACTACCAGTTTATTGTGCCGGATAGCTTTGGAAAACCGTTTCAGGTCCTGTGCCACCGAAGGTGACGACCTTGAACGCCTGGCGTTCATTGCCGTATTCCATTCCCGGTGATCCAGCGGGCATGCCGGGCACAGCGATGCCTCGGATTTTTGGCTGGGTTTTCAGGAGTTTTTTAACATCGCTAAGGGGGACATGACCTTCGACGATGTAGCCGCCCACTGATGCCGTATGGCAGGCCTGCAGGCGATCGGGGACCGAGGCGAGCTTTTTAACTCTGCTCATGTCTTCAGTGTCGGTGATTTTGACAGTGAAGCCTGCCTCGGTGGCGCGTTCTGCCCATTTGGCACAGCAGCCACAGGTTGGTGATTTGAACAGGTTGATGACTGGAAGATCGCTGTTGGCCAGTGATACCTGCATGCTCAGGGCGCCAGATATGACCATGGCTGGAAGGGTTAGGCTAATAGCTTTCAAAATTTTCATTTTATGTATCTTTCCTGTTATGGCCGATATAATTGCCGATTAAGGGCAAGTATCCGTATTAATTGAAATCAATCAACAGGTCATATTGTCCCATTTACCGATTTGATCTGTGCAGCTTGATCATTTTAGGGTTGCGCATGAACAGTCGATATGCAAATAAGCCGCTCAACCTGTTTTTGTCGGGGCATGGCGCAGCCTGGTAGCGCACCTGGTTTGGGACCAGGGGGTCGCAAGTTCGAATCTTGCTGCCCCGACCACTTCACAGTTTTCACACTGTATAAACAATTGGTTTGAGGGATCTGGTTGAGGATATATAGTCATCTCCATAAATCAGATTCGAAGGAGGCATTTCCCATGGTCGCGCGTATTTTCAAACCGGCAAAAACCGCCATGCAGTCGGGAACGGCTAAAACCAAACTGTGGGTGCTGGAATATGAGCCCGAAGTTGCCCGTGAAATTGATCCGCTGATGGGCTGGACCAGTTCAGGTGATATGAATTCGCAAATCCGGTTAAAATTTGACAGCAAACAAGCCGCCACAGATTATGCCGACAATAATGGCATAGCCTATCGCGTGTCCGAGCCCCGGGAGCGCAAACGCAAACCCAAAGCATATTCGGATAACTTCAAGTATGGCCGCATTGGACAATGGACACATTAAGCCCACGATATAGCCGCACTTGAAATTTACCGAAAAAAAACAAAGGCCCCGTAGCTCAGCTGGATAGAGCAACGGACTTCTAATCCGTAGGTCGCACGTTCGAATCGTGCCGGGGTCGCCACTCTCGAATTATCCAGCACCCTTAGAGCGTTTCCGTTGAGCGCTTTCGCGGTAGATGACGTATAGACCGGCGGCAATTATAATGCCCGCACCCAGAAGTGTCGTCTGGTCAGGCACAATTCCCCAAAACAGAACATCAACCGTCACCGCAAAAACCAGCGAGATGTACAAAAGCGGTGCGATGACGGAAACCGGGGCAAGCTTTATAGCCTGCATCATGAAAAACTGGGCTCCCAGAGCAAAAAACCCCATGACCAGCAACAATATCCATTGGTTCGCCGTTGGTTGTTGCCAATACCACGGCAGGACAACGCTGGCGCACGTCACGACGATCAGGGAAAAATAGAACACGATTACAGCGCTGTCATCCGTCCTGGACAACCGCCGTCGCAGGACCACCACAAGGGCAAAACTAAACGTGGATGCCAGCAGAAGTAAAATAATCGGATCAAACCCGGACTGCGGCTTGGTCAGTACCAAAACGCCCATAAATCCGACAATGACACCGGCCCAGCGCTTAAACCCCACTTTTTCCCTTAGCATCGGCACGCTGAGAGCCGTAATCATCAAAGGTGCCGCATAGGTAACCGAAACGGTTTGCGATAGTGACAGAAAATTCAGCGAATAGATCAAGGCGAACATGCCGGAGGCCCCAATAAAGCCCACCGACAGGTGGGTGAAGGGCTTGGTTGTTTTGAGAGCAGGCAGGTTACCCATCACCATCAGCAATATCAACATGGCGGGGATCGGTATCAGATTGCGAAAAAACAACAGCTGGATGGTTGAAAAATCATCACGCAAAAATTTGATCATGGCATTCATCGCTACCCAGAACACTTCCGAAAGCAGCATAAAGCCAATGCCATACAATACTGATTTTGAAACAGTATCCGCGACTTTTTTGTCATCCTTTACTTTGTTTTTCTCAATCAAAAAACGAACTCCAGAATAGTCGAAAAAGTTTCAATCCGTGGGCGGCACAAGGCAACCTCTTAAGTGCTGGCACTTAGCCTGTGGGTTGGAACTTCAAGACTGGAAACGAGAAAAGTTACCCGGAATAAGGGCATCGAATATCGATATCAGACTATACGCCACAGGCCGGATGCACAAGCGGATTTGGCGTTAACGATGCTATGCGTTTTTTGCATCTCAGCATTGCTAAAACGGCGCTGGTAAAAATTTCGAATGAGCGCATATAGCAATCAGGAACAAACCTCATAACGAGCGTTTTGGCAAACATTAAACTACAGGAAGGGGCATGAAATGGGCTCTATTGCATCACAGTACAACACATCAATCATTGGAACTTTTTTCCAGGATTTCACCGGAGTTTTCGTCAACTCATTAGCCTCTTTGAAAGAGTTCGTTGCGATCTCCCGGGCAGAACGCGAATTGCGCCACCTTGATGATCGCATGCTTGAAGATATCGGCCTCAGCCGGTCAGATATCTCTTATGCCGTACGCCGCGGAACAGGCCGTTAATTCGACACTGTTTTCCTCGGTGACAGTCTTTGGTAGTAAAGCGCTCGGTGATTTATCTCGCCGGGCGTTTTTTTTGGCAGAGTTTGTTTAAATTTAACGTTCCCTTGTTAAGCTTTTCAAAATGAATGAATTAGGCTTAAGCGCATGCAGGAACGACAGAACATACCGCAAAAAGAGGATGATAGCCGCTCTGAATTCAGACGGCGAACGCTCAAGAGC
Source organism: uncultured Hyphomicrobiales bacterium (assembly GCA_964549055.1). GTDB lineage: Bacteria > Pseudomonadota > Alphaproteobacteria > Rhizobiales > JAJFHR01 > JAJFHR01. The sequence continues at coordinate 5,076 of CAZJUF010000005.1, forward strand.
GGCAAAATCGTTTTTAACAACCTTCAAAGCGTCCTCGATTGCACCATTCGCGATCTGTCATTGGTGGGGTGTCGCATAATTGTACCAAGCCAGGCAGATTTGCCCGCTGAATTTGAACTTCAATTACCCGGCAGCGATGAAAAGTTTCAATGTCAGATCATCTGGAGAAAACACCAGGAAGCCGGTGTAAAGTTTAAATAGCCGTACAAAGTCGACGAGGATCAGGATTTAAACGAATTCAACACCTCAAACCCCGATTTGAGATCGGCAATGAGATCTTCGGGGTTTTCCAGGCCGATATAAAATCTCAAACTATAACCTTTGTCGGGCCAGTCGCTGGCGGTGCGGTTAATGGAGGGATTAAAAGGGAGCACCAGGCTTTCAAATCCACCCCACGAAACACCTATACCAAATCGTTCAAGGTGATCCAGCATGGCAAAAACGGCATCATCATCATAAGGCTTGAGCCGAACCGAAAAAAGGCTGCCGGCACCTTCGAAATCCCGTTTCCAGATATCATGCCCCGGACTGCCTGCAAGGGCAGGGTGGAGGACTTCTACAATTTCCGCCCGTGTCCCCAACCACTCGGCCACCGCGATGCCGTTTTCCATGTGGCGTTCAAGTCGTAGTCTGAGGGTGCGCAACCCCCGGGCTGCCAGATTTATATCATCCCCGCTCACATGTACCCCTTGTAGCATATGGGCGGATTTGAGTGCGGCGTAATGTTTTTCGCAACCCGCTGTTGCAACACCCATCATCAGATCGGAGTGGCCGCCAATATATTTGGTCACCGCCTGCACGCTGACATCAACGCCAAGTTTCAAAACATCATAATAAACTGACGTCGCCCAGGTGTTGTCTGCAATCACAACGATCTCATGTTGGTGGGCAACATCGGCAATTGCTGGCAGATCCTGGACCTCCATGGTTTGGGACCCCGGGCTCTCGGTATAAATTACCCTGGTGTTGGGTTTAATAAACCTCTCGATACCGGCACCGATCAAAGGATCATAATAGGTTGTTTCGATACCCAGATCGGGCAAAAACATTTCGCAAAACCGTCGTGTTGATTTGTAAACACTATCCACCATCAAAAGATGATCACCGGTTTTCAGAAAGGCGAGCAGGGATGTGGAAATGGCATTGAGACCGGAGGGGCAGACAATGGTGCCAAATCCACCTTCGAGTTTGGCCACTGCCTTTTCAAAGTTTCGTGAAGTAGGCGTACCGGTCCGCGTATAGGTATATTCCTGTTTGTACTCAATATACGCTTTGGCAGATGGAAAAAGAACAGTCGAGCCATGATAAACAGGTATATTGATAAACCCGTGATGCTGGTGCGGTGCCCGGCCTAAGTTAACAAGGTCTGTGTAACTGGTTGAAGCAGAAAACGTTGGAGTATCGGGCCTAATTCGATCATTTCCCATGTGTATTCCCCCAGTGTTTTTTAGCCTCGATCGACGATTTGACATTAACCAAAAATGATTTTGCCGTTGGATAGCGTTTTATCTTCTTGACCACAAGTCCATAATCGAATTGGATGAAGAGCGTTGCAGGAAATTAATTCCTGTAGCGAAACTTGTAAGGAGGAATATCACAGATTGTGATATTGACACCAATGGTGTAATTGATCCACATGAGGGAATGGGAGCCTTGTTGATCGATTGTAGCAAGGTGTCTTTTGTGACGAGGTGTCATAAAACCTCATAATTTACGTAAAATTTTAAAAAACAGGGATGAGTTGAGATGAAATATAAACTTCTTTCTGTCGCGCTTGGAGCAGCAATAGGCTTTACAGCTTCTGCAGCATCAGCCGGCACATTAGATGATGTGAAAAAGAAAGGGTTCGTTCAGTGTGGCGTGAGCCAGGGTCTGTCTGGGTTTTCAAATCCGGATGCAAAAGGAAACTGGTCGGGTCTTGATGTCGACGTATGTCGCGCAGTTGCCGCTGCCATTTTCGGTGATGACAAAAAAGTCAAGTACACACCATTGTCAGCCAAAGAACGTTTCACAGCCTTGCAATCAGGTGAAATTGACATTCTGTCACGTAACACCACATGGACTGCAACCCGTGATACAGCACTGGGTCTGAACTTTGCTGGCGTAAACTATTACGATGGTCAGGGCTTCATGGTCCGTAAAGATCTTGGTATTTCCAGTGCGCTGGAACTTAATGGCGCATCTGTTTGCACCAACACCGGCACAACAACCGAGTTGAACGTTGCTGATTATTTCCGCGAAAACAAAATGAAATATGAAGTGATTGCATTCGAAAAAGCTGACGAAGTTGTTCAGGCATATGACGCTGGCCGTTGTGACGTGTTCACAACTGACGCATCTGGCCTCTATGCTCAGCGTTTGAAGCTGAAAGATTCGTCCAAGCATATCGTTCTGCCTGAGATTATTTCAAAAGAGCCTCTTGGACCTGTTGTTCGTCAAGGCGATGACCAGTGGTTTAACCTGGTTAAATGGACTGTCTTTGCGATGGTAAATGCCGAAGAAATGGGCGTTACATCTGCAAACGTCGATTCCAAAAAAGCCGGTAGCCCGGGTGAAAAACGTCTTCTTGGTGTTGAAGGAAACTTTGGCAAAAACCTCGGCGTCGGTAATGACTGGGCCTACAACATTGTGAAGCTCGTCGGCAACTATGCTGAAAGCTTCAACAGAAATGTTGGACCAGACACACCACTGGGTATTGCCCGCGGTGTTAATGCTCTGTGGAGCAAAGGTGGCATCCAGTACGCACCACCTATCCGCTAAAGAATAAGTCCGGGGAGACTTTGTGCTTCAGGTGGTTGTGCCGCAAAATGCGGTCCTGGTGTCTGGCGCATGGAGCCTCCCTGGTTTTTGTAAATGTTTGCCGCATTTGCACAATGACGCAAGTCTGCACATTTGAGCTTGGGAGGCTTGTCGCAGGCAATGTAAGTAATCAAGTTTGTGAGCCTGCGTTTAAGTCGCGCAGTGTTTAACGGGGAGGGGTCTCAGTGTCATCAGACATTAGTGACAAAGCCGACGATAGCAGTAAAGTCTCGATCTGGAATGATCCAAAAGCGCGTGGCATCTTTTTTCAAGTCATCCTGGTAGCGGTAATTGGCTATCTTGTTTGGGCGCTGGTTGACAATACAGTTAGAAATCTGGAAGCACGAAAAATAGCCTCTGGCTTTGGTTTTCTTGGCACCACGGCAAGTTTTGGCATCAATCAGGTTTTAATTAATTATACCGAAGCATCCAGCTATGGCGCGGTCTTTATCGTCGGCCTGCTGAATACATTGCTGGTTGCCGGGGTGGGTATATTCTTTGCTACAGTAATTGGATTTTCCGTAGGCATTATGCGCCTGTCGAAAAACTGGGTGGTGGCAAAAATCGCAACTGTCTATATTGAGGTTTTGCGTAACATACCCCTGCTTCTTCAAATCTTTTTTTGGTATTTTGCGGTATTGAGAGCGGTGCCGGACAAAAGAAGTAAAGCTTCTTTGTTTGACACATTTAATATTAACGTGACTGGCATCTGGATGCCAAAACCGCTGCCGCAAGATGGTTTTAACATTGTCGTTATTGCCGTTCTTATTGGCATTGTTTTGGCTTTTGTTGTCAAAAAATGGGCCAAAAAGCGTCAGGCTGCAACCGGACAACAGTTCCCGGTGATCTGGGCTTCTTTGGGTTTAATTATTGGACTGCCCTTTGTCATCTATCTGGTTTTAGGAAGCCCGCTGGAATGGGCATACCCGGAGTTCAGGACAACTGGTTCCAGATTACGCATGGGGTTTCAGCTTGGAACCGGATTGCAAATCATACCGGAATTCCTGGCCCTTCTTTTCGCCCTGTCTCTTTATACGGCAACGTTTATAGCGGAAATCGTACGCGCCGGAATTCTGGCCGTCTCTTACGGGCAGACGGAAGCGGCAAGTGCTTTGGGTATTAAGAATTCTCACACCTTGAGATTGATTATTATCCCTCAAGCTATGCGGGTGATCATTCCGCCCCTGACCAGTCAGTATCTAAATCTGACTAAAAACTCGTCTCTCGCTGTCGCCATTGCCTATCCGGATCTTGTGTCCGTCTTTGCCGGTACAGTGTTGAACCAGACCGGTCAGGCGGTTGAGATTATTATGATGACCATGGGCGTCTATCTTACGATTAGCATCGTAACATCGATATTCATGAACTGGTACAATGCCACAATGGCATTGGTGGAGCGTTAGATCATGGTGCAAAGTTATGTACGAACCAAAATGTCGCCAGACATGGCACCACCAGTTACAGAGACAGGTATCATCGGCTGGGTGATGAAGAACCTCTTGTCAAGCTGGTTGAGCGTGATTTTGACCGTCTTTGGGCTTTATATTATCTACCTGATTGTTCCGGTTGTCGTTGAGTTTGCAATCGTGAATGCAATCTGGGTTGGTAAAGATGGTTTGGACTGCCGTAGCATCGCTGATGGCGGCAGGGTGCAGGATGGTCAGGCAATTGGTGCCTGCTGGCCTTATGTTCAAGCTTATTTCTCCCAGTTCATATATGGCCGTTACCCGCTTGAGGAAAGATGGCGGGTCGATATCGCCATGTTCGTTGGCGTGGTGTCTTTGATACCTTTGTTAATGCCCACACTGCCATATAAGCGTGTAAATGCTATATTTCTGCTTGGCATCTATCCCTTCCTGGTAACGATTTTGCTGACTGGTGGCAATATTGGTATCGGTAATGGCGCTTGGGGATTTTTGGCTATTCTCATGGCACTGGGCGCCGGGTTTGTTGTATTCCAGGCCAAAACCACCCAATCCATCCAGATAAGTTCCGGGCTCAAGGTTGTCGCCGCGATAGGTGCTGCGATCGCAATCGTCTATCTGGCCTTGGGTTTTGATTATGGTATGTTAGATGTTGAAACGCCTTTGTGGGGGGGATTGCTTGTCACCCTGGTGGTTGCCATAACCGGCATTGTTGCTTCTTTCCCCATTGGTATCGTTCTGGCACTTGGCCGGCGTTCGGAAATGCCGGTGGCCAGGCTGGTTTCTGTGATCTTCATTGAGTTCTGGCGCGGTGTACCACTCATCACGGTTTTGTTCATGTCGAGCGTGATGTTGCCGTTGTTCCTGCCCGAAGGTGTTCAATTTGACAAATTGCTCAGGGTTCTGATTGGCGTAACGCTGTTTTCAGCCGCCTATATGGCTGAAACCGTCCGAGGTGGCCTGCAGGCTATTTCCCGAGGGCAATATGAAGGGGCGATGGCGCTGGGTTTGAGTTTTTGGCAGATGATGGGGCTTATTGTTCTGCCTCAGGCGCTCAAGCTGGTCATTCCAGGGATTGTTAATGCTTTCATCGGCCTGTTTAAGGACACCACACTTGTTTTGATTGTGGGACTGTTTGACCTGCTGGGACAGGTTCAGGCGTCATTCACTGACCCTGTCTGGTCATCTCCTGCTACCAGTCATACCGGCTACTTTTTTGCAGCAATGGTATTCTGGATATTCTGTTTTGGTATGTCGCGGTATTCGATTTTCATGGAAAATCTTCTTCACCGTGGCCACAAGCGATAGAGGTAAACTTATGGCTGAAGCTCCTAAAAAATCTTCTTCCAAGAAAAAGTCGACAAAAAAATCTGCCGGTAAAAAACCCAACGGCTCAGCTGCACGCGCGGCAGCGCCTGCGGAAACAAAAACCAAAATGGCTGTCAGTGATGCGGTCGCTATTGAAATTACCGATATGCATAAATGGTATGGTGATTTCCACGTTCTCAAAGACATTTCGCTGAAAGTCAACAAAGGCGAACGCATAGTGATTTGCGGCCCTTCGGGATCGGGAAAATCCACTTTAATTCGCTGCATAAATCGCCTTGAGGAGCATCAGAAGGGCAAAATCCTGGTTGAAAACATTGAGTTGACCAATGACCTGAAGAAAATTGATGAGATCAGGCGTGAAGTCGGCATGGTTTTCCAGCATTTTAATCTGTTTCCGCATTTGAGCATTTTGGAAAACTGCACTCTTGCTCCGATCTGGGTGCGCAAAATGGCCAAAAAAGAAGCCGAAGAAATTGCGATGCATTTTCTCGAACGCGTGCGTATTCCCGAGCAAGCCCTGAAGTATCCCGGCCAGCTTTCCGGTGGTCAGCAGCAACGCGTGGCGATTGCCCGCTCCTTGTGCATGAACCCTAAAATCATGCTGTTTGATGAACCCACATCCGCCCTTGATCCTGAAATGATCAAGGAGGTGCTTGATGTGATGATAACCCTGGCGCATGAAGGCATGACCATGTTGTGCGTGACCCATGAAATGGGCTTTGCCCGTGAAGTTGCCAATAGTGTTATCTTCATGGATGAGGGCCAGATCATTGAGCAGAACGAACCCGAAGAGTTCTTCACCAACCCGCAAAGCGACAGAACAAAACTGTTCCTGAGCCAGATTCTGCACTAGTACAGCTGCAGGAAAACCATCAGGGCCCTGGGGGGCAAAAAAAGCACTACTGGAAACAGTAGTGCTTTTTTATTTTGCGTACCTTATCCCTCAGGTTCTTCCAGTTCGCCCTGTTCCTGGGCAAAAGGCACAAAGCCACAGCGTTGATAAAGACCGAGCGCGCGCGGGTGATCAAGCGTGCAGGTCTGCACAAACAACCGTTTGGGTGAATGCAGCCACGCCAGTGAAATTGCCTGACTGAGAAGGTAGCGGCCAAAGCCCTGACCGATGACTTCAGGCATCAATCCCATAAACACAAGCTCGACATCGGGCATTTTACGAAAATCAAGTTCAACATATCCCGCCGGACAGCCATTGACATAAAGCACATACAGCTCAACGGCGGGGTCCTGTATGGCCTCGGCCAACTCCTCATCGTTCATTTTCAGCCGGTTCACCCAGATATAATCAGCCCCGACTGTTTTATAGAGATACCGGTAAAAATGAACCGGTGGATTGTCCGCCCGGATCAGGGCGATTTGGGAATGAGAGGGAGGAGGGGTGTTGAGATGGGGATCTTCAAACATCTCCAGATGGGTGATGGTAATTTCATGAATTTTGCCCATGGAGTTCACGAACCTGTTTCTATGGGAACGTCTTTGGCACTTCCCCATTGCGCCCAGGAGCCATCAAACAGGGCCACTGATTTTGATTTTCCGATTAACTCAAGTCCCAGCACAAGCACGGCCGCTGTCACGCCTGAGCCACAGGTGGTGATAATGGGCTTGCCAGGATCGACACCACCATCGACAAATGCCTGTCTGATGTCTTCTGGAGATTTTAAGGTGCCATCGTCTTCCAGCAAATTGGTATAGGGCACATTGAAAGAGCCTGGAATATGGCCGGATTTTAATTCTGGCCGTGGCTCAGGCGACGTGCCGGCAAATCTTGCTGCACCTCTTGCGTCAACAATCTGGGGCGGGTTTTCGGTTGCTATCGCTTTCAATACATGGTCGAGGGATTTGGCCTTGCTGGGCTGAAAACGTGAGGCAAAGTGACAGTCGCGCGGGCGGCGTGCCGCACCATCTTCCAGCGGTAAATCCTCCGCAATCCATTTTGGCAATCCGCCATTGAGGATGGCGACATCATTATGGCCCATAATGCGGAACATCCACCACGCGCGCGCAGCACTGAACAGGCCGACCGCATCATAGATAATCACACGATTGCCATTGCCAATACCCAGTTTGCGCACGCGTGACGAAAACTTTTCCGGGCTTGGCAACATGTGTGGCAGCGAACTGGTGCTATCGGATATATCATCGATATCGAAAAACACAGCACCTTGTATGCGCTGTTCGTTAAATTCCTGGGCTGCATTTCTGCCCGAATTGGGCAAATGCATGGATGCATCCAGAACAATTATATCCGGGGCATCAAGACGATCGGCCAACCAGTCGGTTTCAACAATCCATGGGCTGTCGTGTGTGGTCATGATTTTTCACCATCGGTTTTGAAAGCGACACGAACACGGCGATTTTTGCCGCCCTTGTTCTCGATTTTGGCAATATAAACCTCGCCGATTTCAGCTGTGTTGGCAACATGAGTGCCGCCACAGGGCTGTACATCGCAATTACCAATCTCCACCAGACGAACCTTGCCTGTTCCCATCGGAGGTTTAACATTCATGGATTTTATCAACTCAGGGTTGGCCAATAATTCCTCATCACTGATCCACCTGTCGCTGACATCGTGATTGCCCTGAATGAGCCGGTTGAGTTCAGCGCTGATTATGTCCTTGTCGAGCCCACCCTCGGGGATATTGAAATCGAGGCGTCCGCGCTCAACCCCAATTTGCCCGCCGGTTACCGGATAAGACAAAACCGCCGAGAGCAGATGAAGGGCTGTATGCATGCGCATATGGGCATGGCGCACCTGCCAGTTCAACCGGCACACAACCATGGCTCCGGGCTCAGGCAGAATACTGCCTTCCGGTGCCACATGAACGATACGTTTTTCATTGTCATAGACGGTAGTGGCAATCGGGTATGAACCGACACCTTCAATGTCAAGTTCGCCACAATCACCCGGCTGGCCACCGCTGGTTGCGTAAAAATTAGTCCGCTCCAGAATAATGCCGCCACGCTCATTAACCTCGACAACGCGGGCTTCGCATTCGCGCACATAGGCATCATCCCTGAAAATCATCTCGGTCATGATCTAGCCATCTACGTCAATAGTAACATCAGGCACATCTGTCTGCGGTGTTTCCAGCCAGACAGGTACGGGAAGATCTTTGGAGCGCAGGAATTCAGGATTAAACAGCTTGCCCTGATAACGCGTGCCAAAATCACATAACATGGTGACGATGGTATGACCCGGCCCCAACTCCCGCGCCAGAGCGATGGCACCGGCGACATTGACGCCGCTGGAGCTGCCCAGACACAAGCCCTCATTGGACAACAGATCAAACACGGTTTGCACGGCTTCACGATCAGAGATGAAAAACGAACGATCAATTGGCGCACCTTCGAGGTTTGCCGTAATGCGCCCCTGACCGATGCCTTCGGTAATCGAGCCGCCTTCTGATTTCATTTCGCCATGGGTGTAATAATTATACATGGCCGACCCCGGCGGATCAGCAAGCGCAATCTGAATGTCAGGATTATATTCCTTCAACCCCATGCCAACCCCGGCAATGGTGCCGCCGGTACCAATAGCACAGCAAAAACCGTCAACCTTGCCGTTGGTTTGTGCCCAGATTTCCGGGGCCGTTGTTTCAATATGTGCCTGGCGGTTGGCAATATTATCAAACTGCTGCGCCCAAACCGCACCATTGGGCTCGGTTTGCGCCAGAGTTTCAGCCAGACGGGCAGAATACTTCTGATAGTTGTTGGGGTTTTTATAAGGCACAGCAGGCACCTGAACCAGCTCGGCACCAGCAATGCGCAACATATCCTTTTTTTCTTCAGATTGGGTTTCAGGTATGACGATGACAGAGCGAAATCCCAAGGCATTGGCCACCAGAGCAATACCGATACCGGTGTTACCAGCGGTACCTTCAACAACCACACCGCCTTTTTTCAGGGTACCGTTATTGATGGCATTTTTGATAATAAAATAAGCCGCCCGATCTTTAACCGACTGGCCGGGGTTCATGAACTCGGCCTTACCCAAAATCGTACACCCGGTAATCTCTGAAGCATGGCGCAGGTGAATGAGCGGGGTATTGCCGATAGCATCCGTCATGCCGGTGGAAGTGATCATATAGGCCTCATGAAAGCGGGGTTTGATTATTTAAAACGATTGCAGTTACGATACAGAGCCGTTGGAAATGGTTCAAGGGTATAGGTGCGGCGGTTGACGAAAAAGTGTTGTTTTGCCAAAATACCAAGAGGACTACCCGTCATCTATGATAAGTTTTGCAAAAAGACCGGTTGGTGGCCATCGTCGTTTTTTTACTTCAAGCAGTCGGGCAGAACTTACCTGCGTTTTGATACATGGATTATGTTTTTTCCAGATTGAATGTCTATTGCGCCATCGAACATAGGAACCAGGGTGATGAAATCTCAAGCAAAAGTAGTTGTTATTGGTGGTGGTGTTGTTGGCGTTAGCACGCTCTATCACCTGGTCAAGAAGGGTTGGAGTGATTGCGTTCTGGTTGAGCGCAATGAACTTACCTCAGGTTCGACCTGGCATGCAGCTGGATTGCTGCCCCTGTTTAACATGAGTTATTCCGTCGGCCAGATCCACAAATATTCCGTGAAGTTTTATCAGGAACTGGAACAGGAAACCGGCCAGCCGGTGGGTTTCAGCAAAGTATCAAACATCCGCCTCGCTGATAATCAGGACCGCATGGATGAATATAAATACTATGCCGGTGTTGCCAAAACCATCGGCATTGATGTGCGGTTTCTCAAACCTGAAGAGGTCAAGGAAATCTGGCCGCTGTGCAATACCGAAGGCTTGATTGGCGCCATACAGCATGTGGATGACGGCTATATTCAACCCGCTGACCTGACGCAAGCTATGGCCAAGGGAGCGCGCAATGGTGGCGGTGAAATCTATCGCAACACCCGCGTGCTGGCAATTGAACAACAAGGCGATGACAGCTGGATTGTCAAAACCGACAAGGGTGATATCGCGTGTGAACAGGTGGTGACGGCAACCGGCAACTTTGTACGCCAGACCGGTTTGATGCTTGGTCTCGATATCCCGGTCATTCCGGTTGAGCATCAATATATCGTCACCGAACCGCATCCAGACATCGTGCAGCGGCAAAAAGACGGCCTGCCGGAAATGGGTGTTTTGCGTGAATCTGATGCGTCATACTACATGCGCGAAGAAAACGGCGGTCTCATTCTTGGACCTTACGAGAACGGCGCACCTTGTTGTTACATTGATGGCCCGGATGAAGATGCCGAATATGAGCTGTTTCAGGAAGACCTTGACCGCCTTGAGCCCCACATTGAAGCTGCCATGAACCGCGTGCCAGCCTTCGCCGAAGTCGGCATCAAGAAGGTCTACAATGGTGCAATCTGCTATACGCCAGATGGCTCCCCCATCATCGGTCCCGCCTGGGGCAAAAAGAACCTGTGGCTCAATGAAGGTCACAGCTTCGGCATAACGGCAGCGGGCGGGGCAGGCTGGCAGATAGCCGAATGGATGGTGGATGGTGAACCCACCATCGACATGATGGGCGTGGACCCCCGGCGCTTTGGACCCTATGCCTCGCGCGGCTATCTTAAAACCAAAAACGAAGAAGCCTATCGCAGTGTCTTCGTTATCCATTACCCCGATGAAGAACGTGGTGACGCAAGGCCTTTGAAGCAGACACCGTGTTATGACCGCATGAAAGCGCGCGGTGCTGTCTTCGGTCAGGTCTATGGCTGGGAGCGTCCCAACTGGTTTGCGCCCGAGGGCGTTGAAGCCAAAGACGTGTGGAGTTTCAGGCGCTCAAACTATTTCGAGCATGTTGGCAATGAATGTAAACATGTGACTGAAAAAGTCGGCCTTTTGGATATGAGCGCCTTTTCAAAATATCAGATCTCAGGCCCGGGCGCTGAAGCGTTCCTCGACAGCATTGTCGCCAACCGTATCCCCAAGACCGTCGGTCGTATTGGTCTGTGTCATATGTTATCGCAAAATGGTGGTGTGCGCAGTGAGTTCACAATTTACCGCACCGGACCGCAGGATTTCTATCTGGTTTCTGCCGGAGCATCAGAGCGCCATGATTTTGATTATCTGCAAAAACTTAGCCCCAAAGACGGCAGCGTAAATCTGCAACTGGTCACCAGCCAATATGGCGTGCTGGTGCTGGCCGGTCCAAAATCCCGCGATCTATTGCAAAAAATTACCGACATGGATCTGTCGAACGAAAATTTCCGCTGGCTGTCAGGAAAATTCATCAACGTAAATTGCGCTCAAGCGCACGCCTTAAGAGTGAATTTCGTCGGTGAGCTGGGGTGGGAGCTGCATCACCCCATAGAAATGCAAAATTACATCTATGATCAATTGATGGCGGCAGGCGAAGAATTTGACATCAAACCGTTTGGCATTCGTGCCATGGATTCAATGCGTCTGGAAAAATCCTATCGCCTGATCCCGCGCGAACTCTCCATCGAATATTCAGCACTCGAATCCGGTCTCGACCGCTTCGTTCACCTCAACAAAGGCCAGTTCATCGGTCGCGACGCTTTAGTCGAATGGCAGCAAAAAGGTTTTGCCAACACGTTCGTTACCATGGAAGTGCACGGTGTTACCGATGCAGATGCAAGAGGTTCCGAGCCGATTTACAAAGATGGCGAACTCATCGGCCGCGCCACCAGCGGCGGCTACGGCTGGCGCATCAACAAAAGTCTGGCATTAGCCATGGTTGCACCGGAGCTGGCAACGCTGGGTCAGGAACTGGAAATCGAGATTCTAGGCCAACGCCATAAGGCCACCATCATCGAAGAATCCCCGTTTGATCCAGATAACGAGCGCTTGCGGGCTTGAGGTAAGGTAGGTAGGAACTATTCTTACTTTGTGCTATGGTATTGGCATAGAGAGGAATGTTAAGAATGCCAAGTATCAAAAAATCATTTGTTGTGGGCAGCCGCTACGAAGAATTCATCGCTGGCCAGATAGAATCTGGCCGTTTCAATAATGCCAGTGAAGTTGTACGCGCAGGATTGCGCATGCTGGAGGACTATGAAGCTCGTGTAACGGATTTGCGGGCTTCGATTGATGTCGGTGACGCGGATATAAAAGGTGGAAAAGTATTTGAGTACGCCAATGCAGAAGAACTGACCAAGGATATTGTAAATGAGGGGATCAACCAATTGAACCGAAAAGACTAATCCTGTCTGCGCAAGCACGGAATGATTTGATCGGCATATTCCTTTACATCTCCGAAGAAAACGTCGAAGCCGCCACAGAATTTGTTGCAGATATTCACGCGAAAATCGAATGGATTGCCAAGGTTGATTTTACCGGCTCGCCACGCGACCACATCAGCAAAGGGTTACGTGGGTTTCCCTATCGCAAGCGATGTATCTATTACCGTTCATATCAAGACCGTATTGTAATTGTGCGTGTGTTGCACGCAGCACAGGACGTGACGCAGCAGAAATTTGAAGGCAGGTAAGAATGGCAGAAAAATATGAAGTCAGAATTGAGGCAGAACGCTTCATTCACAATGATTTATCAGGTTGCGCTCACGAAATGCTGCAAATCATGCGCAGAATAAATTTGCCAGATGAAACTGGTGGAGTTTTTTTCGTCATGATGAGCAGTTTGATTTTTTCAGCGTTTTCTATTGAGGCGAAAGTAAACTTCGTGGGTTGGAAGGTTCTGGAAAAGGGGTGGCCAGAGCGGGCAAGTTTGACAGAAAAAATCGACTTACTTATCAAGGTCCTACCTTTAGATTTAAAGTGGGGAGAGAGACCACTCCAAACAATTGCAAAGCTGAGCAACTTCCGAAACACGCTCGCGCATGGTAAACCGGACATAGTAGATAAAACCGTCATTACACATGTTCGTCCGGAAGTGTGGGACGCACTTAAAGGAGAGTGGGAATCTTCGGTGACACCAGAAAATGTTGAGCGCTGTTATGATGATACGGAAAAACTATGGAAAATACTGCTTGATGTGGCACAAATTCCTGCAAGCAAAACTATAACGCACGGTGGTCACAGGTTAAGTTAGATAATTGTGTAATTCCTTTAAAAACACATATTGAAACTGTGGGAATTTATACGGTTCTATAACCTGCACTAAACTTACAGCATAAATACTAATCCAGCTCTTCAGCCTTCTGCCAGGCAAGGGCGGTGAGGGCGAGGTCTCCCAGGGCGTGGCCGCGGAAGATGAAGGCGGTGCGGTCGGTGTCGTGCTTGCGACCGGTAAATTTACCCAGAGCGAGGCCCGATATGTCGCCAGTGACAAGCTCCGGTGCGACCAGCTTGTTGGGCAGGGCTGCTTCTTGTTCCAGATCATCAATGCAAATTTGATCGAAGGCAGAAAAACTGTCTTTGATCCATGGTGCCGAAAGATCGGTAACGGTGCAGAAAGACCCGGGCTTGAGGCAGTTGGCATCGAGAAACGGTGTGAGGTTTGCAGAGTACGTCACTGAAGTTACGATTATATCCGCGTCTTTCATTGCCTCATTGCCCGATGAACAAACCGTTGCGTCAATGTTGAGGCTGTCGGCATATTCACAAAAGCTGTCAATGGTGGCTTTCCCACGTCCAAAAACCCTGATTTCCTCAAGCGCAAACATGTCAGAAAATGCCTTGAGATGGCTTTGGGCCTGAACTCCGCAGCCGATGAATGCCGCAATGGATGATGATTTTCTCGCCATGTGTTTGGCGGCAACAGCACTTAAACCGGCGGTGCGCACAGCGGTAATCCAGTTTGCATCCATGATGACAACCGGAAGCCCGGTCACGCTGTTTAACACAGTGACCAGACCGTTGATTTGCGGCAGGCCGGATTTGGGGTTGTCAGGATTGAGCACCACGGTTTTGACCACCAGCAGGGAGGGATCATCAGCCGCTGCCAATGCCGCCATCATATAGCGCCCGTCAGGGGGCAAAATGACGGCTTTGGGTGCGCTCCAGACGGTGTTTTTAGCGCTTGCTGCAATGAAACTCTCGATGCACTGCACAACCTCATCAGTTGAAATATTCAGATTTTCAAGAACCTCGGAGCTGAGACAGGGAATTATCAGATCTTTATCCATTGCTGAATTTTACAGCAACTCGCCTCCTATGTCACCGCACAAACGACAGGTCACCTTATTCAATTTTTCTCATCCATCGGGCGTTTTTGCCACACCAGCAGTTGATTGTTTGCCGGCATAGCAAAATCTTCGCGCAAAACCAGTCCCTGATTTTGCGCCAGTTCATCAACCGCTTCAAAATCGCGGATGCCGCTCGCCGGGTCATTGTTCTTGAGCCATTGATCAAAGCGCTGGTTGCTCGGCGTGGTGAACTCGCCGCTATATTTATAGGGGCCGTACAGGCATAAAAAACCGTTGTTTTCAAGGACCTCGCCGACGCCCTGAAACAGGTGTTCGACATGCGCCCATGACATAATGTGGACCGCATTGGCGCTGTAAATGGCATCACAGCCGGACAGGCCCCAGGGGTGGGCTGAGACATCAAGCTCAATCGGCGGCTTGATATTTGCTGCACCTTCCGCTTCAAGCCGGGCGCTCACGTTTTTAAGGTTTTCTGCAAGATCACTGGTCTGCCAGGTGAGATGGGGCAGGCGCTGCGTCATATAGACCGCATGCTGGCCGGTGCCGCTGCCGATCTCAAGTAGATGACGGCAGGGTTTTAATACTTCGCAAAGCCGGTCACAAATATCGATTTTGTTGTTTTCGGCAGCTTGTGAAAATGTCAGCATGCCGATTTATAGCCTTAGATTTCTCCTTTAACAATGGCACTCCACCGGGCGCGGCAATTTTTTACATAGAGTTGATACTCGACAATATCCCGGGCAGTGCACTTGCCGTCAATGCCGGCAATTTCCGCAGGCGAAAATTCGAGGCGGTCGAGAGTTCGAAGCGTTGCCTTTCTCCGGTTCAAGCTATGATTCTGCAACTGTTCAGGATCAAATCGAAAATCTGTCATTCAATGGATGCCTTGCGTTGAAAGGAGATACACTCAAGTGCTTGGCGAACACCCTGCCATGATGATAGAGATAAAACCATGATAAATTCTTCTATAGATAATCTGATAAATCAGATTGATGATGGTGCGTTGATAGCCCTGCCGGCCGAATACAGCTTTGTGCCGATGGATGTGGTGCGTGGACTGATCGCAGCGCAAGCCAAAGACCTGCACCTTTTGTGTGTGCCGATTGGCGGGCTGGCCACCGACATGTTGATCGGAGCGCGGTGTATAGCCACACTGGAAACTGCAGCCGTTAGTCTGGGCGAGGCCGGTGCTGCTCCCCGGTTCAGCGAAGCGGTGGTCAACGGTGAAATCAACATGCTGGATGCCACTTGTCCGGCCATTCATTCAAGCTTGCAGGCGTCTGAAAAAGGCGTGCCGTTCATGCCCCTGGGCGGGGTGATTGGATCGGATATTGTGGCGCACAGAAAAGACTGGCAGGTCATTGATGACCCGCTTGGCAAAGGCAACGGGCGCATATTGCTGTTGCCTGCGATCAAGCCGGATTTTGCCTTGTTTCATTCCCCGCTGGCTGATCGCGACGGCAATGTCTGGGTTGGCAAAAGACGCGAGATTTTCACCATGGCGCACGCGTCTGCACATTCGCTTGTCACCGTCGAACGCATTCAAAATGAGTGCCTGCTTGATGATGACCTCTATGCCGCGGGCACTATCCCCTCCATGTATATTACAGCAATTGCCGAAGCCAAAAACGGTGCGTGGCCGTTAGGGCTTGCCGGATCTTACGGGCGCGACAATGCTGCGATTGCGGAATATGCCAGGGCGGCAAAAACCCAAACCGGATTTGATGCGTGGATGCAAACGCACCTGGCCGATAAAACTAAATGTGATGCGGAGTAGGGCAGGGTGAAACAGGTTTCTCGCGAAGAGTTTTTGATCTGCGCCATTGCCAGATTATTGTGCAAGCCCGACATTCGCCATGTTGCCGTCGGCGCGGCTTCACCCATACCCGGTGCAGCGGCCTTGCTGGCGCAGGCAACGGATAACCCACAGCTTAGAGTGTCAATAATTCATGGTGATACCAATAACCCGTTTACGGATGGTGGCAGGGAATTATTTGATTGTGCCGGGCAGGGCAGAATTGATGCGTTCTTTCTTGGCGGTGTGCAGATTGACGGCGCTGCCAATATCAATCTGGTGGGGCTGGGGAAATACCCCGAAACGACGCGGCGGTTTCCCGGATCATTCGGCTCGGCCTACATGTATTTTACCGTGCCAAATGTGTTCCTGTTTGCCCACGAACATTCTGCCCGCGTACTCGTGCCAAAAGTTGACTTTATTTCCGCCCCGGGTTCCAGCCCCGATGACGTGGCAAGAAAAGGCGGGCCGAAATACCTCGTGAGCAATTTGGCTATCATGGAGTTCGACCAGGCAAAAAAACTGTTCCGGTTATTGTCCGTGACATCTGGACACAGCGTTGCTGAAGTGGTGGAAAAAACCGGGTTCGAAATTGAGATTGCAGCCGATGTTTCAACCACCGGTGAGCCGGAAGTTGAACAACTGGAATTGCTGAAACGCAAAGTCGCCCCCTCACTGGCCCGAACCTATCCGGATTTTACCGCCCGGGTGTTTGGCAAAAGCGCCTAACTTTCCTCAGCGTCCATTTCAGCCAGAACCTTTTTGGCAATCCGAAACGAGGATACCCCGGCTGGAATACCGCAATAAACCGCGATCTGCATCAATGTGGCGCGCAATTCATCTTTGGTAACGCCGTTTTTAAACGATCCGCGAAAATGCAGCTCAAACTCCTCCATGCGCCCCAATGCGGCCGTCATGCCGAGATTGAGCAGGCTGCGATCGCGGCGACTGAGGTCTTCATTTCCCCAGATTTCGCCCCAGCAGCACTCGGTGACATATTCCTGAAACCCGCGGGAAAAATCATCTGCACCATCCAGTGTCTTTTTAACGTACTCGGCACCCAGTACATCGCTGCGTGCTGCCAGACCCTTGTCAAAACGTTCTTTGTCCATATTCGATACCTCCATTAGTCAATAAAAAAGGGATGGATGCATCTGGCATCCATCCCTTGAGTTCAATAGCGAAAAAAATTCGCTTAAGCTACATACCCATTACGTTCGGCATTGGATACGCTGGCTTTTTTTGATTTATAGCTTTCGCTCGATGCGCCCACAATTTCTTTGTTCTTGGCGCGTCTGCGCCAGCGGTGCTCGCCGCGTTTGTCTTTGTAGAATTCCCAACTGTCGTCTTTGCCCAGACCTTTAGGATTACCGTTGCGCCCGTGACGGTCAGCATTGGCGTTGCACGAAGATCTTCCCACGTAACCTTCGGTAGACGCGCCTACTATATTTCCATTTGATGACCGCCGCCGCCAACGGAACTCACCGCGTTTATCTTTGTACACTTCCCATTTATCGTCTTCTCCAGCCATGTGTTTCCTCCTTTAACACTATAGTATTTCAAAACTAGCCCCGCGAGCCGAAACTTTATTTGAATCATCTATCCGTTAGCACGTCGAGCACTCCGGGGCAATCTTGGGCACGGCTAAAAGTGGAAATTACCGGGGTTGGTGACAAAAAGTCTCCCTTAAAATACGAATATGCCTTATGAAAGATTTTCAACGTGCGGCGTATTTTAAAAAAAAGAAAACCGAATATTATGAAAGTCAATGCAGACTTCTCGATAGCCGTCATGGCGGGCGATGGTGTTGGCCAGGAATTGATGCCCTCCTGTCTCGATATACTGGACAAGGTAGCTAAAAAAACCGGTGGCTTTAGCCTCAGCCTGAAAGAAGCACCAGCGGGTGCGGCGATTTATCTCGATAGCGGCAATGCCTATCCTGAGACATCAAAGGAAATTGCCCGTGACGCCGATGCCATTTTACTCGGTGCCATGGGTCTGCCCCATGTGCGCTATGAGGATGGCACCGAGATAACGCCTCAGCTTGATTTGCGTTTTGATCTTGATCTTTATGCCGGTGTGCGTCCGGTTAGAGCTGTGCCCGGTGTACCCTTGCCCCTGTCGGACCCGCGCGCTCAGACAATGGACTTTGTCCTCATCCGCGAATCCACCGAAGGCCTGTTTGCTTCCCACGGCAAGGGAACAGTTGAAGATGACAGCATTGCCACCGACACGCTGGTGATTACGCGCAAGGTTAGCGAAAAACTGTTTGATTTTTCTTTCAAACTTTCCCGGCAACGAAAAGATCAAGGCTCGAAAGGCGAATTGATCTGTGTTGACAAGGCCAATATCTTTTCGTCTTACGCTTTTTTTCGTAAAATCTTTAACGAGAAGGCAGCAGGGTTTGATGACATTTCAACGCGGGCAGTCTACGTCGATGCTATGGCCATGAATATGCTGCGCAACCCGTGGGATTTTGATGTCATGGTAATGGAAAACATGTTTGGCGACATTCTTTCAGACTTGGGCGCGGGCCTCATGGGCGGTTTGGGTTTTGCGCCTTCTGCCGACATTGGCGAGCACCATGGCGTGTTCCAGCCCTGTCATGGCTCAGCGCCCGATATTGCCGGTGAGGGGATAGTCAATCCAACGGCGATGATACTGTCAGCTGCGATGATGCTGGACTGGCTGGGAGAAAAACATGATGTCCCCGCAGCCGGTCAAGGCGGTGAGTTGTTACGAAAAGCGGTTGACACAGCGTTCACCGGCGGCGACCTGATAACAGTTGAACTTGGTGGCAAAGCGCGCATGAAAGATGTGTTTGATGCGGTAAGTGCACAGATTTAACCTGAGGAATAATAATAATGAATGTCAGAAAAGGCGCTTTGAATGATCTCAAGATCATTGATCTGACCCGCGTGCTCGGCGGACCATATTGCACCCAGATACTTGGTGACAATGGTGCCGAGATTATCAAGATAGAACCACCGCAAGGTGATGAAACCCGCAACTGGGGCCCGCCATTCCGCGATGGGGAAGCAGCCTACTTTATGGGCGTTAATCGCAACAAGAAATCCATCGCCCTGGATTTGCGATCTGAAGGTGGCAAGCAAGTATTGTTTCGTCTGCTGGAAGACGCGGACATTTTGATTGAAAACTATAAAACCGGCTCCATGGAGCGCTGGGGTCTGGGCTATGAAGAGGTGCTGAAAGACCGCTTTCCCAAACTCATTCAC
This sequence comes from uncultured Hyphomicrobiales bacterium, assembly GCA_964549055.1. Lineage (GTDB taxonomy): Bacteria > Pseudomonadota > Alphaproteobacteria > Rhizobiales > JAJFHR01 > JAJFHR01. The sequence continues at coordinate 24,736 of CAZJUF010000005.1, forward strand.
TTGCGCATCTCTGGCTATGGCGCCGATGGCCCCTATGGTGGCCTGCCGGGCTATGATGGTATTGTTCAAGCTGTTGCAGGCATGATGAGTGTCAATGGCGATCCGCAATCAGGCCGTATGCGCATCGGTGTGCCGCTGGTTGATTTAGGCACCGGCCTGTTTTCAGCCATCGCCTTGTTGTCGGCAATCCATGAACGTCACAAATCCGGCCTGGGGCAATATGTCGACATGGCGCTCTATGATTGCGCTGTCGCCTTCATGCACCCCCATGTGGGCAACAATGCCATATCCGATGAAGTCCCCGGGCTTACCGGCAACTCTCATCCAAATCTCGCAC